>NZ_PIBO01000061.1:0-20291 GCF_002806725.1 Raoultella sp. T31 | reverse complement strand
ACCGCTCGGTTCGTAGCCGAGTACTCTATCCAGCTGAGCTACGGATGCATCAGGGAGAACTGCTTTACTACGCGTCAGTGTCACATCTAACACTTGCCACACTGAGTAAGATGGTGCATCCGGGAGGATGACTCGGCTTTCGCCTCGCCCTGCGGGCCGTTGCTAATGCAACGTTATCCTTCCTGGTGCTTGCGGTTATCACCGCTACCTCAACCACCCCTTCATTGCTGAAGTAATGGATAATATGGTGCATCCGGGAGGATTCGAACCTCCGACCGCTCGGTTCGTAGCCGAGTACTCTATCCAGCTGAGCTACGGATGCAAAATGGCGGTGAGGCGGGGATTCGAACCCCGGATGCAGCTTTTGACCGCATACTCCCTTAGCAGGGGAGCGCCTTCAGCCTCTCGGCCACCTCACCACACGCCTCTTACGAGTGCTTCGAAGAACTTGTTTCTGCTCTTCGTCGCTGCGATGGCGCACATATTACTTTCTGGTACTTATAAGTCAAACAATTTTTCGAGACCTTTTTCCGTTTGCACACTTACCGCGCAATTAGCCTGCAAAAACGGCAAAAAGAGTGTTTTATCAACAGGAATTCAGGGATTTCAGCCAGCGGCAGGCAAAAGATAAATGCTGCGCACAATGAGCGATAAACAGAAAAACGAGGTAACAGAAGAAGAAAAGCCAGAAAAAAGGACGGGAACGGGGGATGCGCCTCACGGAATCGCGAGGCGCGAAAACATTAGTAACTGGACTGCTGGGATTTTTCAGCCTGGATACGCTGGTAGATCTCTTCACGATGCACGGAGACTTCTTTAGGGGCATTCACGCCAATACGTACCTGGTTACCCTTAACCCCTAAAACTGTCACAGTGACCTCATCTCCAATCATGAGGGTCTCACCAACTCGACGAGTCAGAATCAGCATTCTTTGCTCCTTGAAAGATTAAAAGAGTCGGGTCTCTCGTATCCCGGCATTATCCATCATATAACGCCAAAAAGTAAGCGATGACAAACACCTTGCGGTGTAAGCAGTCACGGCATCACATTCTGTTAAACCTAAGTTTAGCCGATATACACAACTTCAACCCGACTTTATCGTTATCAGTGCTTCTCTGGCAAGCTACCGTTATCCGGGGATAGCGGTAGCTATGCATTTATAGTTATTACAGTTTTGCGCTGACCCAGCCTTTCACACTGGCTAACGCTGCAGGGAGAGCTGACGCATCGGTACCGCCGGCCTGAGCCATATCCGGACGACCGCCCCCTTTGCCACCCACCTGCTGGGCGACCATTCCAACCAGCTCCCCTGCTTTCACGCGATCTGTCACATCCTTAGACACACCGGCAATCAGAGAAACCTTACCATCCGCCACCGTAGCTAACACAACGACCGTAGAACCCAGTTGGTTTTTCAGGTCATCAACCATGGTACGCAGCATTTTCGGTTCAACGCCGGCCAGCTCGCTGACCAGCAATTTGACGCCGTTAATCTCTTCCGCTTTGCTGGAGAGGTTTGCGCTCTCCTGCGCTGCCGCCTGCTCTTTCAGCTGCTGCAGCTCTTTTTCCAGCACCCGGGTACGTTCCAGCGCGGCACGCACTTTATCGCCAAGGTTATGGCTATCGCCCTTCAGCAGTTGTGCAATATCGCCCAGCAGATCGCTCTGCGCATGCAGATACGCAATGGCGCCTTCGCCGGTCACCGCCTCAATACGGCGAACGCCCGCAGCGGTACCGGATTCAGAGGTAATACGGAACAGGCCAATATCACCGGTACGTGAGGCGTGAGTACCGCCGCACAGCTCGGTGGAGAAATCGCCCATGCTCAGTACGCGAACGCGATCGTCATATTTCTCGCCGAACAGCGCCATAGCGCCCTTCTCTCTTGCCGCATCCAAATCCATGATATTGGTTTCAACCGGCAGGTTACGGCGGATCTGAGCGTTGACCAGATCTTCCACCGCGCGAATCTCTTCCGGCTTCATGGCTTCGAAGTGAGAGAAGTCAAAACGCAGCGCTTTGTCATTCACCAGCGAGCCTTTCTGCGCCACATGTGTCCCCAGAACCTGACGTAATGCCGCATGCATCAGGTGAGTCGCCGAGTGGTTCAGACGAATACGCTGACGGCGAGCCCGATCGACATCAGCCTCCAGCGCATCGCCCACATTCAGCGCACCGTGGGTCAGTTTACCGATATGACCAATGGCCTGGCCGTATTTCTGCGTATCGTTAACCGCGAAGGAGAAGCCGGCGCCTTTCAGCTCGCCTTTATCGCCCACCTGGCCGCCGGATTCCGCATAGAACGGCGTTTGATCCAGAATGACCACCGCTTCCTGGCCTGCGGCCACGGTATCAACGGCTTTACCGTCGATAAACAGCGCGGTCACTTTCGCGTTCAGTTCCAGATGGTCATAGCCTTTAAATTCAGAAGCGCTGTCAATGCGAATCATCGCATTGTAGTCTGCGCCAAAGCCGCTGGACTCACGCGCACGACGGCGCTGCTCTTCCATTGCAGCTTCAAAGCCCGCTTCGTCGACCTTAATATCGCGCTCACGGCAAACGTCAGCGGTCAGGTCAACCGGGAAACCATAGGTATCGTACAGACGGAAAGCGGTTTCGCCATCCAGCGTGTCGCCCTTCAGCTTGCTCAGCTCTTCATCCAGCAGCGCCAGACCGCGCTCCAGCGTACGCGCGAACTGCTCTTCTTCGGTTTTCAGCACATGCTCAACCTGAGCCTGCTGCTGCTTCAGCTCTTCACCGGCGGCGCCCATCACGTCAATCAACGGAGCAACCAGTTTCCAGAAGAAGGTCTCTTTCGCGCCCAGCATGTTGCCATGACGCACGGCACGGCGAATGATACGACGCAGCACGTAGCCACGGTTTTCATTCGACGGGATGACGCCATCGGCAATCAGGAATGCGCAGGAACGAATATGGTCAGCGATAACGCGCAGCGATTTGTTCGTCAGGTCGGTTGCGCCGGTGACTTTCGCGACGTTCTCAATCAGAGTGCGGAACAGGTCGATATCATAGTTGGAGTTGACGTGCTGCAGAACGGCAGCAATACGCTCCAGACCCATACCGGTGTCGACGGACGGCTTTGGCAGCGGCTCCATGGTACCGTCGGCCTGACGGTTAAACTGCATGAAGACGATGTTCCAGATCTCAATGTAGCGATCGCCATCTTCTTCCGGGCTACCCGGAGGGCCGCCCCAGATGTGGTCGCCGTGGTCGAAGAAGATTTCGGTGCACGGACCGCACGGACCGGTATCGCCCATCTGCCAGAAGTTATCAGAAGCGAACGCCGCGCCTTTATTATCGCCAATGCGGATAATACGCTCACGTGGAATGCCGACTTCATTCGCCCAGATATCGAAGGCTTCGTCATCGGTTTCGTAGACGGTAACCCACAGTTTGTCTTTCGGCAGCGCGAACCAGTTTTCCCCGGTCAGCAGTTCCCATGCGTATTTGATGGCATCCTGCTTGAAGTAATCGCCGAAGCTGAAGTTACCCAGCATTTCAAAGAAGGTGTGGTGACGCGCGGTGTAACCGACGTTTTCCAGATCGTTGTGTTTACCACCCGCACGAACGCAACGCTGTGCGGTCGTCGCGCGCGAATAGTGGCGTTTGTCGAGACCCAGGAAAACATCCTTAAACTGGTTCATCCCGGCGTTGGTAAACAGTAGGGTCGGGTCGTTGTGCGGCACCAGGGAGCTGCTCGCAACGACCTGGTGTCCCTTACTATGGAAAAAATCGAGAAACGCCTGACGGATCTCAGCAGTGCTCTTGCTCATAATTATCCTGAAATCAAGCTATACACTTCACCTTTCACGCTGCCTCTGCGCGGGCTGCGCTCGTTCGCCCCGGCCACGTACCTTTGTACGCTCCAGGTCACTCACTCTCCTGCGGCCTTGACGCAGCGCGAATGATTTTGTGTATAAGGAATAATCGTCGTGGGCGCTGATTGCCTGTTAACAGCCAGCGACCGGACGGAATAAAGTGGGAATAAGATAAGTTTTCTTTACTGGGAAGTAAAATACCCGATGGGTCAATCTGCAAAATTTCGCCAGATTTCCTGAATATCTTCCATCAGGTAGCCACGATACAGCAAAAACCGCTGGATTTTGACTTTATCGGCAAATACCGTCGGGAGCGGTTCGCCATATTTACGCTGCGCCTGCTCTTTCGCCAGCGCGGCCCAGTCAATATCGCACTCGCGCATCGCGCTTTCGCTGAGGTCGCGGGGGATACCTTTCTGATTGAGTTCCTGACGGATACGCGCCGGGCCATATCCTTTGCGGCTACGGCTGGCAATAAACTGGCGAACAAAGCGGCCATCGTCAAGGTAGCGGTTCTCAATGCACCAGGCGACAACGGTGTCTACCTCTTCCGGCGTGACGTCCAGCGTCTCCGGGCCATTTTTTCCCGGCACCGGGGCAGCGAGTTTACGCCGCAGCTCCTGTTCGCTATGGTCGCGCATCGCCAGGATACGGATTGCGCGGTCCAGCAGACGGGCATAGCCGGAACGGCGGGATGAAGATTCAGTCACAGGCACCTCGACAATCAAAAAAGCAAAAGGGCCGCATGCGCAGCCCTTCGTTATCTTTTCATGAGATTATCAGAAATCTTCGTGGGTTTCTTCCGCACCCTCGCCGTTACCGTCAACCGCGAAATCAGGAGTGGAATCCTGATTATTCAGCAGCAGCTCACGCACTTTTTTCTCAATCTCTTTTGCCGCAGCCGGGTTATCTTTCAGCCAGGAGATAGCATTGGCTTTACCCTGGCCAATCTTATCGCCGTTGTAGCTGTACCATGCGCCCGCTTTCTCAATCAGCTTCTCTTTCACGCCCAGGTCAACCAGCTCGCCGAAGAAGTTGATACCTTCGCCGTAAAGAATCTGGAACTCAGCCTGTTTGAACGGCGCAGCGATTTTGTTTTTCACGACTTTTACGCGGGTTTCGCTGCCGACAACGTTGTCGCCGTCTTTCACCGCACCGATACGACGGATATCCAGACGCACAGAGGCATAGAATTTCAGCGCGTTACCACCGGTGGTGGTTTCCGGGTTGCCGAACATCACGCCAATTTTCATACGAATCTGGTTGATGAAGATCAGCAGCGTATTGGACTGCTTCAGGTTACCGGCCAGCTTACGCATCGCCTGGCTCATCATACGTGCCGCGAGGCCCATGTGAGAGTCGCCGATTTCGCCTTCGATTTCCGCCTTCGGCGTCAGCGCCGCTACGGAGTCGACAACAATAACATCTACGGCGCCAGAGCGAGCCAGCGCGTCACAGATTTCCAGCGCCTGTTCGCCGGTATCCGGCTGAGAGCACAGCAGGTTGTCGATATCGACGCCCAGCTTACGTGCATAAACCGGATCCAGCGCGTGTTCCGCATCGATAAAGGCACAGGTTTTACCTTCACGCTGCGCGGCGGCGATCACCTGCAGGGTCAGTGTCGTTTTACCGGACGATTCAGGCCCGTAGATTTCGACGATACGGCCCATCGGCAAACCGCCGGCGCCCAGGGCGATATCCAGTGAAAGCGAACCGGTGGAGATAGTTTCCACATCCATGGAACGGTCTTCACCCAGGCGCATGATGGAGCCTTTGCCGAACTGTTTTTCAATCTGGCCCAGTGCTGCCGCCAACGCTTTCTGTTTGTTTTCGTCGATAGCCATTTTTACTCCTGTCATGCCGGGTGAAACCGGGTGGTGAATGCTGTTCTGTTGAGGCAATTATACTGTATAGTCATACAGTATCAAGTATTTTGTAGAAATTGTTGCCAGAGGAGATTAAGCGCGTAAGCCGTTGCCTGACGACGCACCGCCTCCCGGTCTCCGGCAAAACATTCACGCCGGGTCACGCCCTGCCCGTTCGCACAGGCCACGCCAAACCACACCGTGCCGACCGGTTTTTCCGCACTGCCGCCATCCGGCCCGGCGATGCCGCTCACCGAAATAGCATAGGTGGCGCGCGCCGCGCGCAGGGCGCCAACGGCCATCTCGACCACCACCGGCTCGCTCACTGCGCCGTGGCCGAGGAGCGTGGTCTCGCTGACGCCGATCATCTGCGATTTGGCTTCGTTACTGTAGGTCACGAACCCGCGTTCAAACCACGCGGAACTGCCGGCGATGTCGGTGAGCACTTTCGCGACCCAGCCGCCGGTACAGGACTCTGCCGTGGTCACCGTCGCAGCGCGAGCTTTTAATGCCAGCCCGACCTGCTCGCTCAGTTGCTTTAATTCAGAATCTGTCATTATCGCCCCGTTTAAGCCAGATAAAGAGGCCATCAAAGATAGCACTTTCAGCACCGATATGGGGATGAGGTCACGAATTTACGAGGGAGGTTCCGAAAATGAGCGGCCCCGACGACGCCGGGACCGTCAGGACGCGTTTTACTTCATGCTGGCGGCGATCAGTTCGACGTTATGGCGCAACATCTTCACATAGCTATCCGCCACGCCGCCCGGTTTCGAAAGCGCTTCCGGATAAAGTTCCCCACCCGGCTGCGCCCCCGTAGCGGCCGCAATTTGTTTCACCAGACGCGGATCGAGCTGGTTTTCCATAAACCAGGTATGGACGCCGTCGGCCTTAATTTGTTGAATCAGCGCCGCCACCTGCGCCGCGCTGGCTTCGCTTTCTGACGACAGCCCCTGTGGGGCCAGGAAGGTCACACCATAGGCGCGGCCAAAGTAGCCAAACGCATCATGGCTGGTGAGCACTTTGCGTTTGGCCTGCGGAATTGCCGTAAACTGTTTTTTTGCCCAACCGTCGATCTCCGTCAGTTGACCGATGTAGCGTTTCCCGGATGCCTCCAGCGCGGCTTTATCCTGCGGATCGGCTTTGATCAGGCCGTTAAGGATATTTTGCGCGTAAAGCGCGCCGTTAGCGGCGCTGTTCCACGCATGAGGGTCGGTAACCGTTTTGCCATCCTCATTGAGGGTGTGGGTTTTTACGCCGACAGACGCCACCACCAGCTCACCTTTAAAACCCGAAGCTTTGATTAATCTGTCGACCCAACCTTCCAGTCCCAGACCGTTAACCACCACCACATCGGCTTTGCTCAGCAAGGCGCTATCCTGCGGCGAAGGTTCAAAGGTATGCGGATCGCCGTCCGGTCCCACCAGCGAATCAACATGGACATGTTCGCCCCCCACCTGCTGGACCATATCGCCCAGCACGGAAAAACTACTCACCACGTTAAGCGTTTTCGCCATCGCACCCTGCGTTGCGAGGCCTAACGCCAGCGCCAGAATGACTGCGGTACGTTTCATCATATTTCCTTACCCCATTAATTTACGCCAGCTGACGACTAGTCGGCTGCGCGTGCCAAAAAACACCGAAATAAAAAAGATCCCGCTGGCGGTCAACACGATGGACGGCCCGGCCGGTAAATTCGCCGTCCACGACAGGCTTAACCCCATCCAGGCACAAAAGCCGCCCATCAGCGCCGCCAGCAGCAAGGTACCGGGCAAGGTTCGCGCCCAGCAGCACGCTGCCACCGCCGGCAACATCATCACGCCAACCGCCATCAACGTCCCCAGCACCTGGAACCCGGCGACCAGATTGAGCACCAGCAGCGCCAGGAACAGCCCGTGCAGCAGCGCCGGGAGCCGCGGGTGGTTCACCTGTAGCCAGGCGCTATCAAAGGCTTCGCTGACCAGCCCACGATAAAGCAGCGCGATGCAGAGCAGCGTCAGGCTGGCTACCCCGCTAACAAACAGCGCAGCGTCGTTATCCACCGCCAGAATCGAGCCAAACAGTAGATGCAGCAGATCAACGCTGGAGCCGCGCAGCGACACCAGCGTCACTCCCAGCGCCAGCGACCCGAGGTAAAACCCGGCAAAGCTGGCATCCTCTTTCAGCGGCGTGCGTCGGCTGACCCAGCCCGCCACCAGCGCCACGGCAATTCCGGCGATAAAACCGCCGATAGTCATGGCCAGTAGCGACATACCGCTCACCAGGTAGCCCACCGCCACGCCGGGTAAAATGGCGTGCGACAGCGCATCGCCCATCAGACTCATTCGTCGCAGCAGTAAGAAGACGCCAAGCATGGTGGTGCTCAGAGAGAGTGCGAGGCACACCAGCAGCGCGCGGCGCATAAAGCCGAATTCAATAAAGGGCTGGAAAAAGGTGTGCCAGATCATGCCAGCCTCGCAGAGCCGAAGGCGGGCAGTACATCATCCGTATTCCCCCAGCGGGCGCGCTGCGGTTCCAGCAACAGCGTTTCCGGGAAATATTCAGCGACGCGCTGGTTATCATGCAGCACCGCCAGTATCGTCTGCCCGTGCTGATGCATCTCAAGGATCAGCCCCATCAGCTCGCGGCTGGTCGCTTCATCAATCCCGGTAAAGGGTTCATCCAGCATCACCAGCGGCGCCTGTTGCACGATGACTCTGGCAAACAGCATGCGCTGGAACTGCCCGCCGGAGAGCGCCTCAATCGGCGTTTTCGCCATCGATGCCAGCCCCACGCGCTCCAGTGCGGCGCCGATCCGCCGCCGGAACTCGCCGCGGATCCCGCTCAGCAAAGAGACATGCGGCCAGGCCCCTTGACTCACCACGTCCTGTACCGTCAGCGGAAACTGCGATTCGAGAGCATGACGCTGCGCCAGCCAGCCAATCACCGGACGCGATACCGTCCAGCGCAGCCTGCCGCTGACCGGAGGAATAAAACCGGCCAGCGTTTTCAACAGCGTTGATTTACCGCAGCCGTTCAGGCCGACAATGGCCGTCATGCTGCCTGCCGCAATAACGCCGCTCAGGGCTGGCGTAATTGCCAGCTCTTCGTAACCTGCTACCAGGTGATCCAGTTCAATCATGGCAGGGTTACCGCCCACCAGGTCGCCAGCCACAGTAGCGCCAGCAGTACGCAGGCGATTCCTGCGCGTACCGCGGCGGATGTCATAAAAAGAGAAGTCACAGCCTTACCCGATAAATATGTTATAACGTAACAATATTAGATCGACGGAAAAATGTAAATCCGCGTCAACGGCGGGAAATGCTGCAAAATGTAACAGAACTCCCCTCATCGCGAGGGGAGTATCGGGGAAGGATTACTGTCCGCGGGCCTGAGCCACGGCCAGGCCCAGCTGCCAGACGGCCATCGCGTAGTGGGTACTGTGGTTATAGCGGGTGATGGTGTAGAAGTTCGGCAGACCATACCAGTACTGATAACCGGTACCGATATCCAGGCGCAGCAGGCTGGCCTGCTGATGGTTGCCCAGCGCTTGCATCGGCGTCAAACCTGCCGCCGTAAGCTGCGCAATGCTGTAGTGGGTTTTGAAACCATTCTCCAGACCCGGCGCCTGACCCAGCGCCTGCACCGCAACCGGATCGCCACTCACCCAGCCGTGCTGTTTGAAATAGTTCGCCACGCTGCCGATAGCGTCCACCGGATCCCACAGGTTAATGTGCCCGTCGCCGTTGAAGTCCACCGCATACTGTTTATAAGAAGACGGCATAAACTGACCGTAACCCATGGCTCCGGCGAAAGAACCTTTCAGGTTTAACGGATCATCTTGCTCGCTTCGCGCCATCAGCAGGAAGGTTTCCAGCTCGCCGGAGAAATAGTCGGCGCGGCGCGGGTAGCTAAACGACAGCGTCGCCAGGGCGTCGAGGATGCGGGTTTTACCCATCACGCGCCCCCAGCGGGTCTCTACGCCAATAATGCCGACGATAATTTCCGGCGGCACGCCGTACACCTGCCAGGCGCGGTTCAGCGCATCCTGATACTGGTTCCAGAATACGACGCCGTTCTGCACGTTATCCGGGGTAATAAACTGTTTTTTGTAACGCAGCCAGGCGCCGTTAGGCCCTGACGGCGGTAGTCCGCTCGGTGCCTGACGGTCCATCAGGCGCAGAACGTAATCCAGGCGTTTGGCCTGCGAGAGGATCTCATGCAGCTGCTGTCTGTCGAAGCCATGCTTGCTCACCATTTTATCGATGAACTGCTCCGCCGCCGGGTTGTTGGCGAAATCGCCCCCCATCTCCACCACATTATGCTGCGGCTCCAGCAAAAAACCGCCGCCTCCCGCCGTCTGGGTTTCTGCGCTGATTTTAGGTTTGCTGCTGCAGGCAGCGAGGAGAACACACAGGGGAAGTAAAGCCAGATAGCGACGCTTCAACATGGGACATCCGTTTAACAAATTTGGCAAAGGATAATTATGGTAAAGCATGCGGCCATCAACAAGGAAGCAGCAATGTACTGGCGGACAAAATAGTCCCGACAGCCCCCCCTTTCCGGTTCATTATCCGCCCGTTTATCCCCCCCTTTGCGTCGGCAAATATCCCCCTCCTTGCGCATAAACTTTCAAAATAAAATATTTACCTTTCATTTTGCGATCAATTTAACACTTTTAAATCTTTCAAAGTGATTAAAATAAGCTGCCAGTTAGCAAGAAAAATAACACTCTGAATCTGAAGGAGAGAACCATGATTGAAGTCATTACCCACGGCGCCGAATGGTTTATCGGCCTGTTTCAGAAGGGGGGCGAGGTGTTTACCGGTATGGTTACCGGGATCCTGCCGCTTCTGATCAGTCTGCTGGTTATCATGAACGCGCTGATCAACTTTATCGGTCAGCAGCGGATCGAAAAGCTGGCGCAACGCTGCGCCGGTAATCCTGTCTCGCGCTATCTGCTGCTGCCCTGCATCGGCACCTTTGTGTTCTGTAACCCGATGACCCTGAGCCTCGGGCGCTTTATGCCCGAGAAGTACAAGCCCAGCTACTACGCGGCAGCCTCTTACAGCTGTCACTCCATGAATGGCCTGTTTCCCCATATCAACCCTGGCGAGCTGTTTGTCTATCTCGGGATTGCCAGCGGCCTGACCACGCTTGGCCTGCCGTTAGGTCCGCTGGCGGTGAGCTATCTGCTGGTGGGTCTGGTCACCAATTTCTTCCGCGGTTGGGTCACCGATCTGACCACCTCGATTTTTGAGAAAAAAATGGGCATTCAGCTTGAGCAAAAAGTTCATCTTTCCGGAGCAACCTCATGACCCGTATTCGTATTGAAAAAGGCGCCAGCGGCTGGGGCGGCCCCCTGGAACTGGACGCCGTTGCCGGTAAAAAGATCGTCTACATTACCGCCGGCACCCGCCCGGCAATCGTCGACAAGATAGCCAGTCTGACCGGCTGGCAGGCCGTCGACGGGTTCAAAGAAGGCGAGCCGCCGGAAGAGGAGATCGGCGTCGCCATTATCGACTGCGGCGGCACCTTACGCTGCGGCCTTTATCCGAAGCGTCGTATCCCGACCGTCAATATCCACGCCACCGGCAAATCCGGCCCGCTGGCGCAATATATCGTCGAAGATATTTACGTCTCCGGGGTGAAAGAGGAGAACATTCGCCTGTTGACCCGCGATGGCGCAGTCGCGCCAGAAGCGAAGCCGGGCCAGCCAGCCCCGCGGGATTACGATACCAGCAAAAAAATTACCGAGCAGAGCGATGGCCTGCTGGCGAAGGTCGGCATGGGAATGGGCTCGGTGGTGGCGGTGCTGTTCCAGTCCGGACGCGACACCATCGACACGGTGCTGAAAACGATCCTGCCGTTTATGGCTTTCGTCTCGGCGCTGATCGGCATCATCATGGCCTCCGGCATCGGCGACTGGATTGCCCACGGTCTGGCCCCGCTCGCCAGTCATCCTCTGGGCCTGGTCACGCTGGCGCTGATCTGCTCCTTCCCGCTGCTGTCGCCGTTCCTCGGCCCTGGCGCGGTTATCGCTCAGGTCATTGGCGTGCTGATCGGCGTGCAGATTGGCCTCGGCAATATTCCCCCGCACCTTGCACTCCCGGCGCTGTTCGCCATTAACGCCCAGGCCGCCTGCGATTTTATTCCGGTTGGGCTGTCGCTTGCCGAAGCCCGTCAGGACACGGTACGCGTCGGGGTTCCTTCGGTACTGGTGGGACGTTTTCTGACCGGCGCGCCAACGGTGCTTATAGCCTGGTTTGTTTCCGGATTTATTTACCAATAAGAGGTTCCTGAAGATGGCCGTGATTTACCAGACCACGATTACGCGCATCGGCGCCAGCGCGACGATGGCGCTTGAAGAACAGATGTTGATTACCTTTCGCGAAGGCGCGCCGGCGGACATTGAAGAGTATTGCTTTATTCATAACCACGGCGAATTTTCCGGCGCGCTGGCGCCGGGCGCGGAACTCCAGCTTGGCGAACAACGCTATCCGGTCACCGCCGTCGGCGATGTCGCCGAACAGAATCTGCGCGAGCTGGGCCATATCACGCTGCGCTTTGATGGTCATCGCGAAGCGGAGTTTCCGGGGACGGTCCACGTGGCTGGCCCCGTGCCGGAGGCAATCGCCCCCGGCTGTATATTGAAATTTGTTGCATGAGTTGTCAGGAGAAGACTATGAATCAGGTTGCAGTTGTCATCGGCGGTGGACAAACCTTAGGCGAGTTTCTGAGCCGGGGCCTTGCCGCTCAGGGGTATCGGGTTGCGGTTGTGGATATCCAAAGCGATAAAGCCACGCGCGTCGCGCAGGCTATCAACGACGAGTATGGCGAAGGAATGGCGTACGGCTTTGGCGCCGATGCCACCAGCGAAGCCAGCGTGATGGCCCTCGCCCGCGGCGTGGACGAAATTTTCGCCCGGGTGGATCTGTTGGTGTACAGCGCCGGGATCGCCAAAGCGGCCTTTATCAGCGATTTCGCGCTCGGCGATTTTGACCGCTCGCTGCAGGTGAATCTGGTGGGCTACTTCCTCTGCGCTCGCGAATTTTCACGGCTGATGATTCGCGATGGCATCAAGGGGCGCATTATTCAGATCAACTCTAAATCCGGCAAAGTCGGCAGCAAGCACAATTCCGGCTATAGCGCGGCGAAGTTTGGCGGCGTCGGGTTGACCCAGTCGCTGGCGTTGGATCTGGCGGAATACGGCATTACCGTTCATGCATTGATGCTGGGCAACCTGTTGAAATCGCCGATGTTCCAGTCACTGCTGCCGCAATATGCCAGCAAACTGGGCATTGCCGAGGACGAAGTCGAACAGTATTACATCGACAAGGTGCCGCTGAAGCGCGGCTGCGACTATCAGGATGTCCTGAACGTCCTGATGTTTTATGCCAGCCCGCAGGCCTCCTACTGCACCGGGCAGTCGATTAACATCACCGGCGGTCAGGTGATGTTTTAAACCCGGCCCACCGGGCCGGGATGCCGTTTTCTCCCCGCTGGCGCTGCGCTGACCGGGCTACAAACAACAGGTCCGCACGGCTTGCCGACGGGTAGCCCGGACAGGTGCGTAGCCCCGCTTCCGGGAAATAGCCCGCTGGCAAAGGTACGTTCCCCGCTGGCGCTGCGCTGACCGGGCTACAAACAGCAGGCCCGCGCGGCTTGCCGACGGGTAGCCCGGGTAAGGCGCTCGCGCCGCGACCCGGGAACTTCCCGACAACATCGCTTAAGGAAGGAGACTTTGATGGTTACCGCATTAATCACCGTCGCCGCCATCGCCTGGCTGGCGCAGCTGGCGCTTGGCGGCTGGCAGATTCGCCAGTTTAACCGCGCCTTTGACCGACTTTGCCTGCAAGGACGGGTCGGCGTCGGGCGCTCAGCGGGCCGCTTCAAACCGCGCGCGATCGTCGCCATCGCCTTTGACGACCACGATCGCGTCAGCGATACGCTGCTGATGCGAGGAGTGACCGTCTTCGCCCGCCCGCAAAAAATCCCCGCAATAAACGGGCAATATCGTGAGCAATTGCAGCCAGATATGATCTTTCCCCAGGATCCGCTCTGTCAGAATGCACTATCATTAGCGCTTAAACCGAAACATGTATAATTTCGTTGTAAAAGTAAATATCTTGCGAAATTATCATTTCGAAACTTAACGCAGGATAGGATACTACCGTTATGAAACCACGTCAGCGCCAGGCAGCTATTGTTGAGCACCTGCAAGCGCAGGGTAAATGCTCGGTTGAAGAGCTGGCGCAACACTTCGACACCACCGGCACCACCATCCGCAAGGATCTGGTGATCCTCGAAAATGCCGGTACCGTTATTCGCACCTACGGCGGCGTGGTCCTCAATAAAGATGAGCCCGACCCGCCTATCGATCATAAGACGCTGATTAACACCCATAAAAAAGCGCTGATCGCCGAAACCGCGGTGCGCTACATCCACGACGGCGATTCGATCATCCTCGATGCCGGCAGTACGGTGCTGCAAATGGTGCCGCTGCTCAGCCGCTTCAATAACATCACGGTCATGACCAACAGCCTGCATATCGTCAACGCCCTCTCCGAGCTGGATAATGAACAAACGATCCTGATGCCCGGCGGCACCTTCCGTAAGAAATCGGCCTCCTTCCACGGACAGCTGGCGGAAAACGCCTTCGAGCAGTTCAGCTTCGACAAACTGTTTATGGGCACCGACGGCATCGACCTGAACGCCGGCGTGACCACCTTCAACGAGGTCTATACCGTCAGTAAAGCGATGTGCAATGCCGCCAGAGAAGTGATCCTGATGGCCGACTCATCAAAATTTGGCCGTAAGAGCCCGAATATCGTCTGCGGCCTTGAGCGGGTGGACAAGCTGATTACCGATGCCGGTATTGACCCGACATTCCAGCGGGCGCTGGAAGATCAAGGTATCGAAGTGATTATCACTGGAGAAGAACATGAGTAACTTTCTGTTAGAAGCCGGACGCCAGACTCTGATGCTGGAGCTACAGGAGGCCAGCCGTCTGCCTGAACGCCTGGGCGACGACTTCATCCGCGCGGCGGAAACCATCATCCACTGCGAAGGGAAACTGGTGGTCTCCGGTATCGGTAAGTCAGGCCATATTGGCAAAAAGCTGGCGGCCACTTTCGCCAGTACCGGCACCCCGGCCTTTTTCGTCCATCCGGCGGAGGCCCTGCACGGCGACCTCGGGATGCTGGATGGCCGCGACGTGATGCTGTTTATCTCCTACTCCGGCAGCGCCAAAGAGCTGGATCTCATCGTTCCGCGTCTGGAAGAGAAAGGGATCCCGCTGCTGGCGATGACCGGAAAATCGCAATCCCCGCTGGCGCTGGCGGCAAAAGCGGTACTGGATATCGCCGTCGAACGCGAAGCCTGCCCGATGCATCTGGCCCCCACCTCCAGCACCGTCAACACTCTGATGCTCGGCGACGCGCTGGCGATGGCGGTGATGCAGGCCCGCGGTTTCAATGAAGAAGATTTCGCCCGTTCACACCCCGCCGGCGCCCTCGGCGCGCGGCTGCTGAACAAGGTTCATCATCTGATGCGCCGCGACGACGATGTCCCGCGCGTCGATCTGGATACCCGCGTGATGGACGCGATGCTGGAGTTGAGTCGTACCGGGCTCGGTCTGGTCGCGGTTTGCGATGCGCAAAACCGCGTACAGGGCGTCTTCACCGATGGCGACCTGCGCCGCTGGCTGGTCGGCGGCGGAACGCTCGACGATGCCGTTGCCCGGGCGATGACCCGCAATGGCGTCACCCTGCAGGCGGAAAGCCGCGCGGTCGAAGCCAAAGAGCGGCTGATGAAGCACAAAATCAGCGCCGCCCCGGTGGTCGACGAAAACGGCCTTCTGGTTGGGGCGATTAACCTGCAGAACTTCTATCAGGCCGGGATTCTTTAAGCCCCAGACGCTTCGCCAGCCGGTGCAGGTTGGCGACATCAAGCTCCAGCGCGCGGGCGGCGGCAGCCCAGTTGCGATGGTTATCCGCTAACGCGCGGGAAATCGCCTCGCGCTGGAAGGCCTCGGTCGCCGCGCGCAGATTGATAGCCTGCATCGGTGCCGCCGGTGTCGCGGCGGGCAGCCCGGGCGCGTCGACGGCAAATTGAAAATGCGCCGGGGAGAGCCGCACCTCGTCGCCAGCCTGCGTCGCCCGCGCCAGCACCACCGCGCGATGAATCGCATGTTCCAGCTCACGCACATTGCCAGGCCACGGCCAGCTGCGCAGCCTTGCCCGCGTGGCATCGCTCAGCACCACCTGCGCCAGCCCCATCCGCAGGCGGCACTGCTCGCAGAAATACCCCGCCAGCAGCACCACGTCATCGTCACGATCGCGCAGCGCCGGCACCGAGAGCGGAAACACGCTCAGGCGGTGATAGAGATCGGCGCGAAAACGGCCGGCGATCACCTCCTGGCGCAGATCGCGGTTGGTGGCCGCCAGTACCCGCACGTCGACCCGCAGGCTGCGATCGTCGCCCACGCGCTGAATATCGCCGTACTGCAATACGCGCAGCAGCTTGGCCTGCAGCGCCAGCGACAGCTCCCCAATCTCATCAAGAAACAGGGTCCCGTTATCGGCCATTTCAAACTTGCCGCTGCGGTTGCTGATAGCCCCGGTAAACGCCCCTTTCACATGCCCGAACAGCTCGCTTTCCGCCACGCTCTCCGGCAGCGCCGCACAGTTCAGATAGATCAGCGGATTGGCCGCCCGCGCCGATCCCTGATGGACCGCTTTCGCCACCAGCTCTTTGCCGGTGCCGGTTTCGCCGCTAATCAGCACGTTCAAATCCGACGCGGCGACGATATCGATCTCTTTTTTCAACTGCTGTATCGGCGCCGACAGGCCGATAATCTCCTGGCGGTCGGGAGGCGTATAGCTCGCGCTCGCCTCCGGCAGCACGTTCTGATTTTCGAGGCGGGCAATGAGCAGCGCGTTATTCAGCGCCCCTGCCACCAGGGCGGCAATCAGCCGTAGCTCCTCATCGCTGAAGCTATCGAAACGGTCGGCGTCCATCCCGTCGAGGGTCAAAGCGCCTATCAGGGTTTGTCCGGCAAACAGCGGCAGCCCTACGCAGGCGTGAACCTTGAGGCTCTCCTGGCCGGGAATCAACCCGTCATAAGGGTCGGGCAGATCGCTGTCCGCCGGAAAGCGCACGACGTCCCCCGCGCGGGCAATCGCCTCCAGCCGCGGGTGACCGGCCAATGCAAAGCGTCGCCCCAGCACATCCTGCGCCAGTCCGTCGATCGCCAGCGGCACAAACTGATGGGCGTCGTAGCGCAGCAGCGCCGAGGCATCACATCCCAGCACCTGCCGCAGGGTGGCTATCAAACGCGAGAACCGGTCGGCGTGACCAATATCGCTTTGTAAATCAATGGCGATTTTCGCCAGTACCTCTACGGAAAAGCTCATTGCAGCCCCATTGTCATTTTGACATTAATCATTGTCATAACGACTATTTTAACCAGTGTCATTTTGACATCAACCGGTTTAAGAAGAAAACACAAAAACATTTAAAATCAATAAATTAAAAAGTTGGCATGCAACTTGATATAAGCAATTCATCTTATCTGAACACGCTGAATTAATTGAGGTGGCTATGTCTGTTGTGGTTAAAAATAATATTCATTGGGTTGGCCAACGTGACTGGGAAGTGCGTGATTTTCACGGTACTGAATACAAAACGCTGCGCGGCAGTAGCTACAACAGCTATCTCATCCGTGAAGAGAAAAATGTCCTGATTGATACCGTCGATCATAAATTCAGCCGCGAGTTCGTGCAGAACCTGCGTAGCGAGATCGATCTTGCCGATATTGACTGCATCGTGATTAACCATGCGGAAGAAGACCATGCCGGCGCGCTGACCGAGCTGATGAACAGTATCCCGGATACGCCGATTTACTGCACCGCCAACGCCATTGACTCCATAACCGGCCATCACCATCACCCGGAGTGGAACTTTAAGGTGGTGAAAACCGGGGACAGCCTCGACATCGGTAACGGCAAGCAGCTGATCTTCGTCGAAACGCCGATGCTGCACTGGCCGGACAGCATGATGACCTATATGACCGGCGACGCGGTCCTGTTCAGCAATGACGCCTTCGGCCAGCACTACTGCGACGAACACCTGTTTAATGATGAAGTCGATCAGAGCGAGCTGTTCGAGCAGTGTCAGCGCTACTATGCCAACATCCTGACCCCGTTCAGCCGCCTGGTGACGCCAAAAATCACCGAAATCCTCGGCTTTAACCTGCCGGTCGACATGATAGCCACCTCCCACGGCGTGGTCTGGCGCGACAACCCGACGCAAATCGTTGAGCTGTACCTGAAATGGGCCGCCGATTACCAGGAAGACCGCATCACGCTCTTCTATGACACTATGTCGAACAATACCCGCATGATGGCCGATGCGATAGCCCAGGGAATTACCGACACGGACCCGCGCGTGGCGGTGAAAATCTTCAACGTCGCCCGCAGCGATAAAAACGAAATTCTGACCAACGTCTTCCGCTCAAAAGGGGTGCTGGTCGGCACTTCGACCATGAATAACGTGATGATGCCGAAAATCGCCGGACTGGTTGAAGAGATGACCGGCCTGCGTTTTCGCAACAAGCGCGCCAGCGCCTTCGGCTCTCACGGCTGGAGCGGCGGTGCGGTCGATCGCCTGTCCACCCGCTTACAGGATGCCGGTTTTGAAATGTCGCTGAGCCTGAAGGCCAAATGGCGCCCGGACCTCGACGCGCTGGAAATTTGCCGCGAACACGGCCGTGAAATTGCCCGTCAGTGGGCGCTCTCGCCGCTGCCGGTCGCCGAAGCCACCCCGGTGGAACAGGAAAACTGCGCCTGCGCCGCTGCGGCAGCAGCCGATCTCGGCCCGTCGATGCAGTGCAGCGTCTGCCAGTGGGTTTACTATCCGGCGAAAGGCGAACCGAACCAGGATGTCCAGCCGGGGACGCCGTGGAGCGAGGTCCCGGATAACTTCCTGTGCCCGGAATGCTCTCTCGGCAAAGAGGTATTTGACGTACTGGCGACGGAGGCAAAATGAGTGATGGCATCGTCATCATCGGCTCGGGCTTTGCGGCCCGTCAGCTGGTGAAAAATATCCGCAAGCGGGATACCCACATTCCGCTGACGCTGATCGCCGCCGACAGCATGGATGAGTACAACAAACCGGACCTCAGCCATGTGGTCAGCCGCGGCCAACGTGCCGACGATCTGACCCTGCAAACGGCGGGCGAATTCGCCGAACAGTACCATCTGCGTCTGTTTCCGCACACCTGGGTCAGTGGCATCGACGCCGGAGCGAAAGTGGTGAAAAGTGAGGTTCGTCAATGGCGCTACGACAAGCTGGTGCTGGCGACGGGCGCAGCGCCGTTTATTCCGCCGGTGCGGGGGCACGAGCTGATGCAGACCCTCAACAGCCAGCGCGAATACAGCGCCGCGCAGAGTCAGCTCCACGATGCGCAACGCGTGCTGATCGTCGGCGGCGGCCTGATTGGCTGCGAGCTGGCGATGGACTTCTGCCGCGCCGGGAAAGCGGTGACGGTGGTCGATAACTCCGCCAGCGTGCTCTCTGCGCTGATGCCGCCGGAGGTCAGCAGCCGTCTGCAGCATCGGCTCACCGATATGGGCGTGCACCTGATGTTGAAAACACAGCTTGAAGGACTGGAGCAAACCGCCGCCGGCATACGCATCAGCCTTGATCGTCAGCGCAGCGTCACCGTCGATGCGGTGGTCGCCGCCGCCGGTCTACGCCCGGAAACGGCGCTGGCGCGCCATGCCGGGTTGATGATTCGTCGTGGCGTGGTGGTGAACAGCCGGCTGCAAACCAGCGATCCGGCCATTTACGCCCTCGGCGACTGCGCGGAAATCAATGGCAGCGTCCTGCCGTTTCTGCAGCCGATTTTACTGAGCGCGATGTGCCTTGCGAAAAACCTGCTGGCGCAGGCGAGCAAACTGACCCTGCCGCCGATGCTGGTGAAGGTCAAAACGCCGGATCTGCCGCTGCATCTGGCCGGTGAGACGCAGCGAGACGATCTGACGTGGAATCTGCTTGCCGCCAAAGAGGGGCTGGTGGCGAAAGGGGTGGATGCCGCTAACCAGCTGCGCGCCTTTGTCGTCAGCGAGGACCGAATGAAAGAGGCCTTTGCGCTGCTCAAACAATTGGTGAGTTAACCTGCCCGACTGGCATTATTTCCGTATTACCTGCCCGGACGGACATTATTCCCGGGTTGCGGCGCAAGCGCCTTACCCGGGCTACGCTTCTGTGTCGGTATTTTGCCGGGTGGCGCGATGCTGACCCGGCCTACAGTTCGGCCTTCATCCCGTAGGCCCGCGCAAGCGCAGCGCCGCCGGGCATCATGCCAGCCTGGCTCAGGTAGTCCGGCTAAGGTAGCCCGGCTAAGCGCAGCGCAAGCCGGGGAAATCAACCAGCCCGGACGGACGTTATTCCCGGGTTGCGGCGTAAACGCCTTACCCGGGCTACGCTTCTGTGTCGGTATTTTGCCGGGTGGCGCGATGCTTACCCGGCCTACAGTTCGGCCTTCACCCCGTAGGCCCGCGCAAGCGCAGCGCCGCCGGGCAGCACACCAGCTGTGCGCTT
>NZ_PIBO01000060.1:0-20661 GCF_002806725.1 Raoultella sp. T31 | reverse complement strand
CTAGCCCGGCCGGTAGGCCGGGTAAGGCGTCAGCCGCCACCCGGCAAAATACCGGCACACCGTCCAGGCCAGCACAAGGGCCCATTCCCCATTACGCAAGCAAACCCGCAGCCACCGCTAGCCCGACCGGTAGGCCGGGTAAGGCGTCAGCCGCCACCCGGCAATTTTGGCATTCGCGAATGGGCCTGGCTGGCGCTGCGCCCGCATCTGGCGCACGATTTGGATCTCACTGTTGCCCTGCTCCCCCCTGGACCTCTTGCGCTTCGGAAAATATTCGCCGTTTCGCCTGCGAGTCTCTGCGTCCGCGCGGCGTCTGGTGCGCGCATATCGGCGAGCTGAAACTGGCAATCCTTTCCTCCCTGCGCGCAAACCCGTCGAAATATGTCCAGGATTCCGTAGCCAACTGGCTGAATGACGCGGGTAAAGAGAATCCGCAGCGGGTAAAATCGCTGTGCGCGCAATGGCTGGCAGACACCTCTGCACCCGCCATCTTGCGTATTTGCCAGCGCGCGAGGCGAAATTTAATCTGAGGAGCGGCGCTGGCGACCAGCCTCATTCTTTGGACATATACCCTATAGCCGCACCATCGACAGGCAAGGAACTCACTATGAGCGTACCGCAAACCCAGGCGCAACTTCTGCAAGCCATCAATAAAAACTACGATAAATTAGCCGGTTATCTGGCGCATATTCCCCCGGAGATCGCGGAGCAAAAGACCCTCCCCGGCCATGTCCAGGGAAGCGAAATGAGCGTTCGCGATCTGGTCTGTTACCTTCTGGGATGGCAGGATCTGGTGCTCAAATGGCTGGCTCACGACGAAGCGCAGCAACCCATCGACTTCCCGGAAACCGGTTTTCAGTGGAACCAGCTTGGGCTGCTGGCGCAAAAGTTCTACCTCGATTACCCCTCGCAGGACTACCCCACGCTGCTCGTCTCTTTGCATCAGGCTAAACGGCAGATTATCGCCCACATCGAGGCGCGGAATGATGACACGCTTTATGGTCGACCGTGGTACGGGAAATGGACGCTGGGGCGGATGATTTCACTTAACACCTCGTCGCCTTATGCCAACGCCAGCGCGCGCCTGCGCAAGTGGGCGAAACAACAGCATGTCGCCTTGAAATAATGGCCCCTCAGCGCCGCCAACCACGCCGGTCTTCGCCGGGGAAAACGGGCCGGAGATTGCCCGGGAAGTGATAACCGCCATTTGATAAGCACAGGCGGCCGACTGAAGGCAGGGAGCCTGGAGCGGTGCAAACGCACCACCCCAGGGGGGCGCGACTACATGCTGTAACCCGGCTTCTTAATCAACTGTGCCATCTGCGGGGCGATTTCGCTGTCCCAGACTTTTTGCCAGTCGCTTTGCTCAACCAGAGTGAGGGCGACGCTCACCGCCCCGTCTTTACTGTTCAGATGGCGGATCAACACCTCGGTGATGTCGGCGGCCAGAGCATTTTTTTGTTCATCGCTCAGATCGCGGGGGAAACATTTAATATCAACATGCGGCATAGCAGGCTCCTTATTGTGAGATCGATAAACTAGCATAGCGGTAGCCAGTCGGTTGGCCTTTTGTGCTTTAAATCAACTCGTTGTCACGCAGCACCCGCTGCAGCTCCGGGCGCTGGCAGACCTTGTCAGCCACGGCGATAAACTTCGGCGTATGTTCGGCAAACCACTCCCGCCGCGGGCCCCAGCGGCACATCGTCGCGATATAACAATCCAGCAGGGTTATCTCCGCCCCCAGCGCATAAGGCGCCGCCGCCAGCTGCTGCTCCAGCCACAGATACAGCGATTGACGATAGCGGATGCAGTTTTCCCGCAGCTGTTCCGCCGCGTCGGCGGCCCAGCGCTGCGGATAATCGGCATAGGTAAAGGTGGGATAAACATTAGCCACCAGCCAGATCAACAGACGCTGAAACTGATGGCGCTGCGCTGTGCCCGGCGCAGGCGCCAGATCCGGACGACTATCGAGGATCATCAGGGCGATAGCGGCGGATTCGGTCATCACGCTGCCGTCCGTCAGTCGTAAAGTGGGAACCTGGCACAGCGGGTTTATCTGCATCAGACTGTCGCGCTGCGGGCCAGGCTGGTCGAAACCCGCCACATCGACGAAATGGTAAGGAATGTTGGCGAGGGTCAGCATCAGCTCGCTAATCGCCGATCCCCAGCCGGGAACGCCATAGACGGTAATCATCATCTGCCTCCACGATAAAGCTTAAGTTTAGGCAGAAAACCGGGGTGACAGGCAGGAGACCGCGCGATACGCTTTTCCCTCCAGTGCGCGGTGGCTACGCCGATTCGCGCACCACCAGGTGAAAGCCGATATCAATAATCATCTCGCCTTCGCCATGGCCTTCTATCCGATCGGCCAGCAGCGTCGCCGCCTGTTCGCCGATGGCGTGGCGATCCACGCTGACGGTGGTTAACGCCGGACGATTACTGGCAGCGAAATCAAGATCGCCGAAACCGATCACCGCCAGATCTTCCGGCACGCGCAGACCGCGGCTTTCGGCTTCCATAATCGCGCCTTGCGCGAGAGTGTCGGAGCTACAAACGATGACATCAAACGCGCCGGAAACCAGCAACTGTGCCAGTCCGCTGCGCCCCAGCGCCAGCGACGCCGGGAGCGGGACTTCAACCTCAGGCGCCGCCGGAAAGCCATTTTTGCTCAACACCGCGCACAACCCCTGCTTACGCAGCGCCGCGCGGGAGTCTCCCGCCCACAGTAGTCCCGGACGACGGTAGCCTTTTTGCCACAGAAATTCACCGATGGTTTCGCCGACTTTCTCGTGAGAAAACCCCACCAGCATATCCAGCGGCGTGGGGGTCAGATCCCAGATTTCCACGACCGGCGTAGCGGCGTTAAGAATCGTTTTTTTCAGCGCAGGTGCATGCTGAATGCCGGTCAGGACCACGCCATCCGGGCGTCGTGAAAGTAAGGTTGCAACCAGTTCGGCTTCGCTCTGACGGCTATAGCCTGCCACGCAGAGCAGCATGTGATAGCCGCGCGCGGCGAGGGTATCGCTCAGGGCCTGGATAGTATCGACGAACATATTGTTGTTAATCTGCGGTACGACCACGGCAACCAGTTTGCTGCGCCGCGATGCCAGACCGCCAGCCAGCGCATTGGGGATATAGCCGGTGGCCTGTACCGCCTGCATGACTTTTTCCACCGTTTTCGGCCGCACCAGCTGCGGGGTATTAAGCGCGCGGCTGACCGTCATCGAGGACAGTCCGGCGCTACGGGCGACATCATCCAGCGTTGGCGCACGCGACGGTTTTCTGCTTTTCACGACGAAGCCCCTGTATTGAATCGTTTTCCTGCGGGCATTATTGATGATGGCCCACGCAATTGCCAGTCTCCTTCGGCATATCCCCAATGGAATCAATCAGCTGAAAGATAAAATGTTATCGCTATCATTTTAATTTGTGCTTTTTCACAAACTTGATTGGATCGTGATGCCATATGCACAATTTTACCATAATTAACCGCTAATTGTGATCATTTGTACAAATTAACGCCATCGTCGTAGCGCTTGGGCAAAATCAGGATTAAAAATGTTAGCGCAAACATTTTATAATTTTAAGGAACTGACTATGACCTTCAGCGCTAACTCTGAGTCCGTAACCTACGCGAAAACCCTCGGTGTAAAAACCGCCGCCGAAACCGGCGATCGAATTGCACACGTCAAACTGTCGCTGGCCTTTTTACCGCTGGCCACGCCGGTCAGCGACGCCAAGGTGCTGACCGGTCGGCAAAAGCCGCTGACCGAAGTGGCGATTATCATCGCCGAAATTCGCTCCCGCGACGGCTTCGAAGGCGTCGGGTTTAGCTACTCGAAACGCGCGGGCGGCCAGGGGATCTACGCTCACGCGAAAGAAATTGCCGATAACCTGCTCGGCGAAGACCCGAACGATATCGATAAAATCTACACCAAACTGCTGTGGGCCGGCGCGTCCGTTGGCCGCAGCGGTATGGCGGTGCAGGCAATCTCCCCTATCGACATCGCGCTGTGGGATATGAAAGCCAAACGTGCCGGACTGCCGCTGGCTAAACTCCTCGGCTCGCACCGGGATTCCGTGCAGTGCTATAACACCTCGGGCGGTTTCCTGCATACGCCGCTGGATCAGGTGCTGAAGAACGTCGCTATCTCGCGCGAAAACGGCATCGGCGGCATCAAACTGAAGGTCGGCCAGCCTGATAGCGCAGAAGATATTCGCCGCCTGACGGCCGTGCGCGAAGTATTGGGTGACGATTTTCCCCTTATGGTCGATGCCAACCAGCAGTGGGATCGCGAAACGGCTATCCGTATGGGGCGAAAAATGGAGGCTTTTAATCTGGTCTGGATTGAAGAGCCCCTTGATGCCTACGACGTTGAAGGCCATGCGCAGCTTGCCGCGGCGCTGGATACCCCTATCGCTACCGGCGAAATGCTGACCAGCTTTCGCGAACATGAACAGCTGATTCTCGGCAACGCCAGCGACTTCGTGCAGCCGGATGCCCCGCGCGTGGGCGGTATCTCGCCATTCCTCAAAATTATGGATCTCGCCGCGAAGCATGGTCGTAAACTAGCGCCGCACTTTGCCATGGAGGTGCATCTGCATCTGGCTGCCGCCTACCCTCTGGAGCCGTGGCTGGAGCACTTCGAATGGTTGAACCCGCTGTTTAATGAACAGCTTGAACTGCGCGACGGGCGGATGTGGGTATCTGAACGCCACGGCCTGGGCTTTACGCTGAGCGAGCAGGCCCGCCGCTGGACCCAGCAGAGCTGTGAATTTGGCACACGCCCCTGATAAATGAACCCCGGATCACGGTATCCACCGCTGCATCCGGGCTGCCGGTCGCGCCATCGCCGCGTCCGGAAAGGTGCCGATACCGCCGGATGTGCTGATAACGACGAACGGGAGCCCTTACCTCTTTCTCCCGTTCCTGACAGGTAGTAATTACATCAACAACCCTGCAAAGGAGTTGACTCATGACCACCACCGCAAAGCGCAGTAATGTGCGTTATGGTATTTTATTATTTCTTTTTTTGGCTACCGTATTTAATTATGCCGATCGCGCGACGTTATCCGTCGTTGCCCCGATGATGAGTAAAGAGTTAGGTTTTGACCCGGAAGCCATGGGACTGGCTTTTTCAGTTTTCGGTATCTCGTATGTGGTGATGCAAATACCCGGCGGCTGGCTGCTGGATAAATACGGTTCACGACTGGTCTACGGCTGCGCGCTGATTGGCTGGTCGCTGGTGACGATGTTGCAGGGCACAATCTATCTGTATGCCAGCCCTCTTATCGTGCTGATTATCCTGCGCTTGATGATGGGTGCGATTGAAGCGCCGGCCTTCCCGGCCAATAGTCGCCTCAGCGTCCAGTGGTTCCCGAATAAAGAACGCGGCTTCGTCACCTCGGTTTATCAGGCGGCACAATATATTTCCCTCGGTATTATTACGCCGTTGATGACGATTATTTTGCATAATCTCAGCTGGCACTATGTCTTTTATTATATTGGCGCTATCGGAGTCGTCCTCGGAATATTCTGGCTGATGAAAGTCAAAGACCCCCTGCACCATCCGACAATTAATCAACAAGAACTGAATTATATTCGCGACGGCGGCGGCGAGCCGGAACTGGGCAGCCGAAAAACGCAGTCGAAGTTAACGCTCGCACAGATCAAAAGCGTCTGCGTGAACCGGATGATGATCGGTGTCTATATTGGCCAGTTTTGCGTCACCTCGATCACCTGGTTCTTTCTCACCAGGTTTCCCACCTATCTTTATCAGGCCAAAGGCATGTCGATTCTGAAGGTAGGCTTCGTCGCCAGTATCCCGGCGATTGCCGGGTTCATCGGCGGTCTGCTGGGCGGCGTGTTCTCCGACTGGTTGCTCAGGCAGGGCTACAGCCTGACGACCGCCCGCAAACTGCCGGTCATCTGCGGTATGCTGCTTTCCTGCGTCATTGTTGTCGCCAATTATAGCGGGTCGGAAGTGGTGGTGATCGGCGCCATGAGCCTCGCCTTTTTCGCGAAAGGCTTTGGCAACCTCGGCTGGTGTATCCTCAGCGACACGTCGCCGAAAGAGATGCTCGGCATTGCCGGCGGCGTCTTCAATATGTGCGGCAACCTGGCAAGTATTATCACCCCGCTGGTGATTGGCGTCATCATTGCCAACACCCAGTCATTTGATTACGCCATTTTGTATGTCGGTTCGATGGGGATATTGGGTCTGCTCGCGTATCTGTTTGTCGTCGGCCCGCTGGATCGCATTACGCTCACGCCTCGCGCCGCCTGATGTCATATCGCTGGCGAAGATTCGCCCCCGCTGTTTCGCCCTGTACTCCGGCGAAACAGCGGTTTTTTAGTAGGTAATCCCCGGCGGATTCACCTGCGATTGTGCCACCGCCTCTCCCTGTTCGCCCCAGCGCTCCAGCACCTGCTGGTACTCCCCGCGCGCAATCGCGCCATTGAGCGCCGCCTGCAGCGCATACACCAGCCCACTGCCCTTTTTGGTGGTGGTGGCGACCCACGCTTTTTTCGGTCCCAGCCCGACCACTTTGGTTGTCCCGCTCAGCGCCGCTTTATACGCTGCCGCAGACTGCGGGCCAAAAAAGACGTCGGCGCGCCCTGACTGGATATACAGGTTGCCGGAGGCGTCATCGGTCAAATAGATAGGCAACGCCGGTTGCCGCCCCGCCGCGTTGTTTTCTTCGTTCCAGCCCAGCAAAATACGCTCCTGATTCGTGCCGGATCCCACGATCACCTTACGCCCGGCCAGATCCGCCGCGCCGCTGATTTTCTCGATGGCGCTGGTGGATTTAACGGAAAATGCCAGCGAATCGACGCGATAGGTGGCGAAATCGAATTTCTCTTTGCGCTGTTCGGTGACGGCAATATTGACCAGCGCCACGTCATAGCGCCCGGAGGTGATCCCCAGCGGCCAGTCTTCCCATGCCGTCGGCACCAGCCGGAGCTTCAGCCCTAAACTGCCCGCCAGCAGACGGGCAATATCCGGGTCGCTACCGATGCGCGTCCGGTTGTCGCTGGCCAGCAGCGCCAGCGGCGGCGAGTTAAGCGCAGAAATCGCCACAGTCAGCGTACCGGGCTCGACAAAACGATAGCCGGGCGGGACCCTGGCGATCGCCGCGTTGTCCACCGTTACCGGCAGCGGCTGTTCATTCGCCCGGAGATCAATTTTCGCCTGCGCCTGCGCAGAGAGGGCGCCCAGCGCCATAACGACTAACCATTTTCTCATGCCAGCACCTTTGATAAAAATTGCCGCGTACGCTGATGCTGCGGATGATTAAGCACCGCGTCGCTGCTGCCCTGCTCAATAATTTTCCCCTCGACCATAAACACCACCTGATCGGCCACTTCGCGGGCAAAACCAATCTCATGCGTCACCACCACCAGCGTAGTGCCGGAGCGGGCCAGCTTTTTAATCACATCGAGCACTTCGCCAACCAGTTCCGGGTCCAGCGCCGATGTGGGTTCATCAAACAACAGCACTCGCGGCTTGAGGGCCAGCGCCCTGGCAATAGCAATACGCTGTTGCTGGCCGCCGGAAAGATGGCGCGACCAGGCATCGGCTTTGTGGCGCAGCCCCACCACCTCCAGGAGTTCGTAAGCGTTGGCGATGGCCTCTTTGCGGCTCGTCTGCCGGTGGGCAATCGGTGCTTCAATCAGGTTTTCCAGCACCGTCAGATGCGGGAACAGATTGAAGTTCTGAAAGACATAGCCCACGTTAACGCGCTGACGCAGAATCTCCCTCTCCTTCAGCTCATAGAGCTTATCGCCCTGACGTCGATAGCCGATATAGTCGCCATCAATCTGAATAAACCCTTCATCTACCCGTTCCAGATGGTTTATGGCGCGCAGCAGGGTTGATTTCCCCGAACCGGACGGCCCGAGGATCACCGTCACCGTGCCGGGAGGGATCTCCAGAGAGGCATCATCCAGCGCTTTATGGCGGCCAAAATACTTGCTGACGCCGGTAATCGAGATATGGCCGTTACGAGAGTTGGGCATGAATGGCCTCCTGCGATTTCTGCGGTTGACGAGAGGATTCATCGGCGCGCGCGCGGCGCGGCGAGTTGACCGCCGAACGGCGTTCGCTGCGTGCCAGGGCGCGTTCCACCAGATATTGAATCAGCGACAGGACGCTGGTGATCGCCAGATACCAGACGGCCCCGACCATCAACAGCGGGATCACCTCCTGGGTCCGGTTGTAAATCATCTGGATGGTGTAAAACAGCTCGGGCATCGCCAGCACATAAACCATCGCGGTCCCTTTGGCGAGGCTGATAATTTCATTGAAACCCGCAGGCAAAATCGTGCGCAGCGCCTGAGGCAGAATAATACGCAGCGTACGCCGCCACGCCGGCAGCCCCAGCGCAGCGGCGGCCTCATACTGACCGTGGTCGACGCCGAGGAAGCCGCCGCGAATGATCTCCGCGGTATAGGCGCTCTGCACCAGCGTCAGCCCCACGACCGCCGTGGAAAACTGCCCCAGCACGTTGATGGTCTGATAATTACCCCAACTGATCCCGGTAAACGGAATACCGAGCGACAGCGTGTCGTAGAGATAGGAGAAGTTGTAGAGGATGATCAGCACCACAATCAGCGGCAGCGAGCGGAACAGCCAGATATAGCCCCAGGCCAGGCTGCTCAGCAGCCATGAAGAAGAGAGCCTGGCCAGCGCCAGCAGACCGCCGAGTATCACGCTCAGTACGGTGCCCAGCAGCGTCAGCAGCAGCGTTTGTCCCAGCCCTTCCAGGATAACCGGGTCAAAGAACCAGCGAGCGAAAACCGCCCACTCCCAACGCGGGTTAAAGGCCACCGACTGCACGACGACCGCCAACACCAGTAGCGCCGCTACCGCGCCAACGGCGCGCAGCGGATAGCGCGCCGGGACCACTTTAATCGTTTCCGTTCTGTTCATGTTCTCTCCTCAGGCGCTGTGGCTTAAAATGCTTACCGCCAGCGCTTTAGTGAAGCGCAGTCGCCCATCAAACGGCGGCTGGCTGTACTCCTCCGGGTTGCGCGCCAGGTCAAACTGCGCATCGTAGCCCTGGCTCAGATAGAGCCTGACCGCTTCCGGCTGGCGAAAGCCGGTCGTCAGGTAGATATGGCTGTAGCCTGCCAGCACCGCCCGCCGCTCCAGTTCCTGGACCACCTTCGCCGCCAGCCCCTGCTGGCGCAGGGCCGGATGGGTCCAGATACGTTTGATTTCCGCCGTGCGGCTATCCTTGGGCTTATAGGCGCCGGTGGCGATAATCTCGCCGTCACGTTCAAGGACGATAAACAGCCCCTGCGGCGGCAGATACCACTCGGTCAGCTCGACCTCCGCATCGCGAGAAAAATAGTCGCCATAGCGCGACGCGTATTCGGCGAACAGGCCGTGAATAATTGGCTGGAGTTCCGGCGCTTCAGGTGAGATATCGCGGAATGCTGCGCTCATATTGCCTCCTGTTAATCGCCGAGCCCGGCCGGGTTAATTTCAGATTGCGGGATGCTCTCCACGCTTTCCCCCCAGCGGGTAAGCACTTTGGCATAGTCGCCGTTCTGAATGGTGCCGTTCAACGCGGTCTGCACGGCCTCAACCAACCCGCTGCCTTTTTTCAGCGTGACCGCGATGTGCGCCGCTTTCGGCCAGCCGCCGTCCACGCTGCCTACCAGTTTGGTCTTCCCGGTCAGCGCGGCCTTCCAGGCGCCGATCACGTTCGGGCCAAAAAAGGCGTCGGCGCGACCGGACTGAATGGCCAGCGTCTGGGCGGCATCATCTTTGGTGTAGACCGGCGTAAAGGGCTTCAGCCCCTTTTTCAGGTTTTCCGCATTCCACGCCAGCAGAATGGCTTCCTGGTTGGTGCCGGAGCCGACGATAATCCGCAGCCCGGCAATCTCTTCCGCCTGGTCAATTTTATTCAGCGGGCTGGTACTCTTGACGTAGAAACCCAGCGAGTCCTTACGATAGGTAGCGAAGTCGAACTTCTCTTTGCGCTCTTTGGTGACGGTAATATTGCTGATCGCGGCATCATATTTGCCGGAGGAGACGCCCAGCAGCCAGTCCTCCCAGGAGGTCGGTACGACGTTCAGCTCCAGTCCCAGGCTGTCGGCGACCAGGCGGGCGATATCGACTTCGCTACCAAGCAGGGTCTTGTTATCGTCCGAAAACACGGTCAGCGGCGGCGAGTTCAGCGCCGCGACCGCCACGGTAAATTTCCCCGGCACCGCAAAGTGATAATTGGCCGGCAACAGGGCGATAGCCTGCGGATTTTTTGCCGTATGCACCGGGACTTTGTTGGCCTCCACGCTCACGCCGGTCCCGTTGATATTGACGTCCTGCGCCCATAATGGCGCGCTGAAACCCAGCGCAAAGGCCAGTAAAAGTGACTTTTTCTGCATAGCAAACGTTCTCTGTTGTTATTGTTGTTGGAATTGATTAACCGGCAGCGTCAGCCCCAGGCTTTCACGCAGCGTCGTTCCCGGATACTCCCGGCGGAACAGCCCGCGCGCTTGTAAAAGCGGCACCACCCGATCGACAAAGCGCGGGAAGGTATCCGGCGTGCCGCCCTGAATGATAAAACCGTCGGCCCCCCGCTGTTCGAACCACTGCTGCAAGCCATCGGCAACCTCCTGCGGCGTACCGGCGAACAGCGGGCGCGGACTGGCGGCTTCCAGCGCGACCTGACGCAGGGTCAGACCGCGTTCGCGGGCGTTGCGCTTAATTTCATCGGTGGTGCTGCGGAAGCTGTTTTTCCCCAGATCGCCAATATCGGGGAACGGTTCATCCAGCGGGTACTGCGCAAAGTCGTGGTGTTCGAAATAGCGCCCGAGATAATTGAGGGCATCCTCAATCGATACCAGCGCGGCGGTGGTCTGGTATTGCTGTTCGACATCGTCGGCATCGTCACCGACAATCACGCTGACGCCCTGGAAAATATGTAATTGGTTATCCTGACGACCACAGGCCGCCAGCTGATTTTTCACATCGCGATAAAACGCCTGCGCTTCCGCCAGAGATGCCTGGTGGGTAAAAATGGCATCGGCATGGCGGGCCGCCAGTTTTTTGCCGTCATCGGAGGCCCCGGCCTGAAAAATAATCGGCCGCCCCTGCGGCGTGCGGGAAATATTCAGCGGGCCGGCAACCTGGAAAAAATCACCGCGATGGTCGAGAGTGTGCAGCTTATTTTTATCGAAGAACTGTCCGCTGGCTTTATTACGGACAAAGGCATCCTCCTCCCAGGAATCCCATAAGCCTTTCACCACCTGTAAATATTCATCGGCAATGCGGTAGCGCAGCGCGTGGTCGGGATGCTGCGCGCGCGAAAAGTTCTTTGCCGACCCTTCCAGCGGTGAGGTCACCACGTTCCAGCCCGCGCGTCCCTGGCTCAGATGGTCAAGGCTGGCAAACTGCCTCGCGGTGGTGAAAGGCTCGCTGTAGGAGGTGGATAAGGTGCCCACCAGCCCGAGATTGCGGGTGACCGCCGCCAGCGTCGAGAGCACGGTCAGCGGTTCAAAACGGTTTAAAAAATGCGGGATAGATTTCTCATTAATATATAAACCATCGGCGACAAATAAAAAGTCCAGCTTGCCCTCTTCGGCTTTTAAGGCCGTCTGTTTAACGAACTCAAAATTAATACTGGCATCCGCCTGGGCGGCTGGATGACGCCAGGCGGACATATTTCCCGATGCGCCGTGTAATATTGTGCCTAGACGCAATTGTCGTTTTTCAGACATAGCAACCCCTTTCCTTGTCGAAAATGAAAACAGAAACCCGAACGCTCAGGCGTCAGATCTGGCGTAAAGCCTGCTCAGCCAGCGCCGCAAAATAGCGGGCCGCCGGGGCGATTAAGCTGTCGTCCGGATTGTAGGCCGGGTGGTGAAGGCCAAATTCGCTGGCGCTGCCGATACTGACAAACGCGCCGGGAATATGCTGTAGATAGACGGCGAAATCCTCGCCGCCCATATGCAGATCCGCATGCCGGGTGCGGTAGCCGGAGTGGGCGGCAACATCGCCGGCAAATGTCGCCCAGCGCGAGTCATTGACCAACGCCGTCGGCCCGGCGTACCAGAACACATCAATCTGGGCACCAAAAGCACTGGCAAAACCAGCGGCAATGTCGCTGACCCGCGCCTTGACCCGCTGCTGCACTTCGCTGCTGTGGGTACGCAAGGTCCCTTCCAGCTCCACGCTTTCCGGCAGTACGTTCCAGGTATTGCCGCCCTGAATCCGCGTTACGCTCAGGACCACCGAATCGAGGGTATTCACCTCGCGGCTGGCCACGCTCTGCAGGACGGTCACCAGTTGACTGGCCAGCAAAATCGCATCTTTGCCTTCGTGCGGCCGGGCGGCATGCGCCCCTTTGCCGGTGACCTTAAAGACGAAGCGATCGACATTGGCGTAAAACGCCCCGCCGCGGGTAGCAAACTCGCCCACCGGCAGGCCGGGTTCATTATGCATACCGAAGATAGCCGAGACCCCCTCCAGCGCCCCGGCGCGAATCAGAGTTTTCGCCCCGCCAAAATTCTCTTCCGCCGGCTGGAACAGAATCCGTACCCGTCCAGGGAGCGTCGCTTCGCGTTCTTTGAGCAGCAGCGCCGCCCCCAGCATCACGCTGGTGTGAATATCATGGCCGCAGGCGTGCATCACCCCTTCGTGTTGCGAGCGGTACGGCAGGCCGGTAGTCTCGGCAATCGGCAGCGCATCGATATCCGCGCGCAGGGCGATAATCTTCTCGCCGCTGCCCACTTCGACGACCAGCCCGGTTGTCAGCTCATAGGGCAGCACCCGCAGGCCGCCGCTTTCGAGCCAGTCGCGAATGCGCGCTGTCGTCGCCACCTCCTGCAACGAGAGTTCCGGATATTGATGCAGCTCGCGCCGCCAGCTAATCAGCTGTTGTTCAAAGCTCATGGCAACACCTCCGCGCCGTGATGGGCCTGAGCCAGCAGGCGGAGTGAATCGAGGCGCGCCTGCCCTTCGCTGACCGGCGTGTCGATGATAAATTCGTCAATATGCCAGGCAGCATGCAGGGCGTCGAGCTGCGCTTTTACCTCATCAGCGGTTCCCGCCAGCAGCGAGGCGTCGCGACGGGCGATGCGCACCGGCGGACTTCCGGCCTGGCGGGCAAAGGCGGCCGCCTGCGCTTCGCTCGCCACCGTCACCCGCTGGCCGTTTTCCAGTTCGACGCCCCAGACTTCAACCTGTTGCGCCAGCTCAAGCGCCGTGGCGCGCTCTTCGGCGACGATGACCTGAATCGCGACGATGGCGTCGCGGCGACTCAGCGCCCGCCAGCGGGTTAACACCTCGCGCAGCAGCGTTTTGTCACCGTTAAGATGGGCGGCGAAAACAAAATTCCAGTCCAGCCGGGCGGCGAGCTCAACGCTCTCCAGGCTGGCGCCGAGCAGAAATCCGTCGGCGCGGCGCGGCGGGATTGGCGTGGCGCGCAGGCTCTCTTCCCCCGCGGCATCGGTGAGCGACAGCCAGTTATCCAGCTGCGCGAGGCTGTCGGCAAAGGTCCCTTTCTCCGCCGGATGAACCCCTAGTTGCAGCGCCCGCGTTGACAGCGGCAGGCCGCCCGGCGCTTTCCCGACGCCAAGATCGACACGTCCAGGCGCTATCGAGGCCAGCAGATTGAAGTTTTCCGCCACTTTGTACGGGCTGTAGTGTTGCAGCATGACGCCGCCGGATCCGACGCGAATCTGCCGGGTCTGGCCGAGGATCCAGGCGATCACCACTTCCGGTGACGGGCTGGCTAATTGATCGGTGTTGTGGTGCTCGGCAATCCAGAAGCGATGATAGCCCCAGGCTTCCGCCTGTTGCGCCAACGTTAATGTACGCGTCAGCGCCTGAGCGGCCGTTTCTCCCGCCGCCAGCGGACTTTTATCCAGGATACTGATTCGATAAGACATTTCGCAGGCTCGTATTAATTAACATACCTGCATTATTAGAATCTGCTGCGGCCACTGAGAAACAATTTATTTACATGTACTCTGCCGGAAAATAGATATACGCCGTTAACGCGCCGCCACCTGCCGCTGTAGCTGGCGGATAAAATCCTCGGTTTGCCGCGGATGGCGCAGGCGTACAAAGCGAATGTGCCGGTACGCCGGGTCAGTCATATCAGACTGATAACGCTGGCGATTATTCTTCCAGGTTTTGATGGTCCAGCCGATAATCGAGTCGCGGCTGAAGAAGGCGCGACGGAAGCTTTCACAGTTGCCGGTTCCCGGCCACAGCTCCTGACCGCGGCTGGCCCGGGAGATGGCCCGACAGACGGCCTGTCGCAGGGTTCGGGCAAAACTGTAATCCACCCACACCACCAGATCGACGTCGCGCCACTTCACCGGGCGACTGCGGTTGTAATTGCCGTCCAGCACCCAGCCAGGAGCCTCGATGGCAGCGGCCACGTCGGCGAAGAACGTCTCATCCGGCGCGCCCTGCCAGTCCGCGCGCCAGTAAAGCCTGTCCATCTCAATACAGGGAACGGACAGGATCTGCGCGAGCCGTCGCGCCAGCGTCGATTTGCCGACGCCGCTGGTACCCACTACGTTGATATTCATCGTTATCTCTCAGCCATTGCTTCGCCGGGAATCATAGCCCGAAACAGCGGGCTGGCGCTACCGGCTGGCCCGGAGAACGCGCCTGAGGGCCAGCGAGCATGCCGCAGAGTCCGGAGTAGGCTAGCCTATGTGCCGGAAGATAGCGTGCAACGGGCGCTGGCGGAAGGACGGCTCACCCGGATCCTTGATGAGCGGACACCCTCTTTCCCCGGTTAGCCCCTCTTTTTCCCCAGCCGCCGTCACCATACCACGACCTTCCGCCTGCTGATGGACGCCCTTCGTCGTCGAACTCATTGATATTTAAGCAAGTGCGGTCGATAAATGTTTTACGTGCGTGACTATCTCGATACGTGTAGGATGCTGCGCCATGCTCTGCTTATCTCCTACGTCAGAATGATGGGAAAGCCAGCATAACGTACTGCGACTTGGCGGTGCGAAGAACCACTCATGGACATTGACAGGAAAATGGGTACATCAATGAATACAAAGCAAAACTCGACGGCGGAGCACCATGCCGCCAGACGTCACTGGCTCAATTCTCAGGAATCGGGCTATCACAAAGCGATGGGCAACCGTCAGGTACAGATGATTGCCATCGGCGGCGCCATCGGTACCGGGCTGTTTCTCGGCGCAGGCGCGCGTTTACAGATGGCTGGCCCCGCGCTGGCGCTGGTTTATCTGGTCTGCGGCCTGTTCTCATTCTTTATTTTACGCGCACTCGGCGAACTGGTTCTGCATCGGCCTTCCAGCGGCAGTTTCGTCTCCTACGCCCGCGAGTTTTTGGGTGAAAAAGCGGCCTACGTCGCCGGCTGGATGTACTTCGTCAACTGGGCGATGACCGGGATTGTCGATATCACCGCCGTGGCGCTGTATATGCACTACTGGGGTGCCTTCGGCGATGTCCCGCAGTGGGTCTTCGCGCTCGGGGCGCTGGCGATTGTCGGTACCATGAACATGATCGGCGTGAAGTGGTTCGCCGAAATGGAGTTCTGGTTCGCCCTGATCAAAGTGCTGGCGATTGTCGCCTTCCTGGTGGTGGGGACCATTTTCCTCGGCAGCGGCAAACCGCTGGACGGCAATGCCACCGGCTTCCACCTGATTACCGATAACGGCGGCCTGTTCCCGCACGGACTGATGCCTGCGCTGGTGCTGGTACAGGGGGTGGTGTTCGCCTTTGCCTCCATCGAACTGGTCGGGACCGCAGCCGGCGAGTGTAAAGAGCCGCAGACGATGGTGCCGCGCGCCATTAATAGCGTTATCTGGCGTATCGGCCTGTTCTACGTCGGTTCCGTGCTGCTGCTGGTGCTGCTGCTGCCGTGGAATGCCTATCAGGCCGGACAGAGCCCGTTTGTGACCTTCTTCTCGAAGCTGGGCGTGCCGTATATCGGTAGCGTGATGAATATCGTGGTGCTCACCGCCGCGCTCTCCAGCCTCAACTCGGGTCTGTACTCCACCGGGCGTATTCTGCGTTCGATGTCGATGGGCGGTTCTGCGCCGAAGTTTATGTCGAAGATGAGCCGTCATCACGTGCCTTATGCCGGGATTCTGGCTACGCTGGCGGTGTATATCGTCGGGGTGTTCCTGAACTATCTGGTGCCGTCGCAGGTCTTCGAAATCGTCCTCAACGTGGCTTCTCTGGGGATTATTGCGTCGTGGGGCTTTATCGTGGTGTGCCAGATGCGCCTGCGTCAAGCCATCAAGGAAGGGAAAGCGGCGGATGTCAGCTTCAAGATGCCGGGTGCGCCGTTCACCTCGTGGCTGACCCTGTTGTTCCTGCTCAGCGTACTGGTGCTGATGGCCTTCGATTACCCGAACGGGACCTATACCATCGGCTCCATTCCGCTGATTGCGGTACTGCTGGTGGCCGGTTGGTTCGGCGTACGTAAGCGCGTTCATGCTATTCATAGTACGGCGCCGGGCGCACAGCCCGCGAAAAAATAACGCTATCGCGGTTTGTCCGTCGCCGGGCAAACCGCCACTTGCGGCTTAGTTATCTTCCACCAGTTGCGACACATCGCTGCTGTTAATCTGGCGATGGTTGCCGGATTCATCCACATAGCTGGTCATACCGGTCTCTTTATCCAGACGCGGCTTACCCTGAGTCACAATGGTCTGTCCGCTTTTCGTCGTCATCACATAGTTTGAAGTACAGCCCGCAAGCAGTGCCAGCATCGCGCCAGCGCACAGAGCCATAAATGGCTTATTCATACATCCTCCAGAATGATTAATGCCGCCCGACAGCAGGCGGCAAAACGATAAGTGTAAAACCATAATAGCCGTAGGGCCAATAAGTGTTTGTAACAGAGGGTGATTCCGGCAGGCGGGAGGGGTTTCCCCCTCCTCAATCAGGGTTTACAGCGCAATGCGGATAACGTCATCCGGCTGGGTCGCTTCTTTCTGACGGCTTGATTCCTGCTTCACGCTGACGTACAGCGTTTTACCGTCGGCGGAGAGCGCGAGGCTGTTGGGGTGGGTTGGCGTTTTGAAGGTTTTGACCACTTTGTTGCTTTTACCATCAATCACGCTGACTTCCCCGGCTTTACGATGCGTCACGTAGACTTCATTGCGCGTCGGGTTGAACAGCACCGCCAGGGATTCCGGCGCCGCGATTTTCTGCAGCACTTTGCCGTCGCGCAGATCAACAACCAGCACTTCCGGCTGTTTGCTATCGGTAATGAAGGCGCGGTGACCCGCGGTATCCAGGCTCAGGTTCAGATAGAAGTGCTCTTTACCGTCATCCTGCAACTTCTTGCGGCTCAGAATTTTGTTGCTCTCGCTGTCGATGGTCAGCAGTTCGCCGTCGGCGTTGGTGGTGTAAATACGCTTCGCGTCAGCATCCACCGCCAGCCCGGTCGCCATGGCCCCGGTATTGGTGATGGTCTCTTTCAGCGTCAGCTTTTCACCATCCACCACCCAGATGACGCTCTCTTTACCCAACCCGGTGATGTAGACCGTATTGGTTTTTTCATTGACGGCCAGTTCACGCGGCGCCAGCGGGCGCACGGTTTCGCTGCGTTGACGATTGTCGAGCACCAGGCGGCCTTTCACCGCGCCGGTTTTGGCGTCAATGGCGGTAACGGTGCTGTCAGTGGTGTTACCCAGCCACAGCGTTTGCGTCGCGTTATTGATCGTCGCGCCGAACGGTTTCAGATCGTTATGAATAACCTGCGTCACCTCCAGCGTGGTCGGGTCAAGACGATAAACAATCCCGCCCTTATCCAGTGAACGGCTTTGCGAAGTAGCGACCCACAGCGCATTTTCCTGCTGGCTGTAAGCCATTTCGTACGCGCCCTTACCGACCGCCTTGCGCAACATTTCTTCTGCCGCGTGAGCGCTGAAGCTCCCCGCCAGCAGTAAAGAGGTTAATAACAGTGAACGGCGCAGACGCGGCGCGGACAGATGACGTAATGACATGACGACTCCCTTGAATAAAACACCTATGTGCCTGCTTGACATTGCTTCCCTGACGCAAAGTCCTGGCTTTGCGTTCTTTTTCAAATGCGAATAGTAATCATTATTTGACATGAAGTGGAGCGTTATTTATGGCAACCGACGCTGAAAATAACCATTCGGTGCCATTATTTAACGAAAACAACGTTAATAATTTTCAAAAAATTACAAAAGAGTTAACATATCGACATATGTTCCGTTTGGTTCGTTTTACGAGTAGCTTTATGAAAATCCATTCCGTGCGCACGGCTGCGCTACCTGCCCTCCTCTTTCCGCTGATCGCGGTGGCCCAGACTAACGCCAGCGATGAACAAACTATGGTTGTGACCGCCGCCCCGACCGCGGTCTCCGAACTCGATACCCCTGCGGCGGTCAGCGTCGTTAACGGGGATGAGATGCGTCAGGCGGCGCCGCGGGTGAATCTCTCGGAATCGCTGGGCGCCGTACCGGGGCTACAGGTTCAGAACCGCCAGAACTACGCTCAGGATCTGCAATTATCGATTCGCGGCTTCGGTTCTCGCTCCACTTTTGGCGTGCGCGGACTGCGCATTTATGTTGACGGCATTCCGGCCACCATGCCCGATGGCCAGGGACAGACTTCAAATATTGATATTGGCAGCATAGAGACGCTCGATGTCCTGCGCGGACCGTTCTCTGCGCTGTACGGCAACTCCTCCGGCGGCGTCATTAACGTGACGACGCAAACCGACAGTCAGCCGCCAACCCTCGAAGCCAGCAGCTATTACGGCAGCTTCGGCAGCTGGCACTACGGTATGAAAGCGACCGGTGCCGTTGGCGACGGCACCCACGCCGGAGACGTCGATTACACCGTATCGACCAACCGCTTTACCACCCACGGCTACCGCGATCACAGCGACGCCCGTAAAAATCTGGCCAACGCCAAACTGGGCGTGCGCATCAATGAGGTCAGTAAGCTGACTCTGCTGTTTAACAGCGTGGATATCAAAGCCAATGACGCCGGCGGCCTGAGCTACGATGAATGGCAGAATAACCCGCGCCAGTCGCCGCGCGGCGATCAGTACAATACCCGTAAGTCGACGAAGCAGACCCAGGCCGGGTTACGTTATGAACGTCAACTGAGCGAACAAGATGACCTGAGCGTGATGATGTACGCCGGCGAGCGTGAAACCACGCAATATCAGTCAATCCCGCGCGCGCCGCAGCTCAATCCAGGCCATGCGGGCGGCGTTATCGACCTGACGCGTCATTATCAGGGGATTGATACCCGCTGGACCCACCGCGGCGAGCTGCTGGTGCCGGTCACCTTCACCACCGGTCTCGACTATGAAAACATGAGCGAGCGCCGTAAGGGTTACGAAAACTTTGTTATGAGCAACGGCGCGCCGCAGTATGGCGAAGAGGGCAGCCTGCGGCGTAATGAACGTAATCTGATGTGGAATATCGACCCGTATCTGCAGACCCAGTGGCAGTTGACGGACAAACTCTCCCTTGATGCCGGGGTGCGCTACAGCTCGGTGTGGTTCGACTCCAACGATTATTACGTGACGCCGGGTAACGGTGATGACAGCGGCGATGCAAGCTACCACAAATGGCTGCCCGCTAGCTCGCTGAAATATGCGCTCACCGATGCCTGGAATGTCTATCTTTCCGCCGGTCGCGGCTTTGAAACGCCGACCATTAACGAGCTCTCCTACCGTTCCGGTAACCAGAGCGGCCTGAATTTCGGCCTGCAGCCTGCGACCAATGATACGGTCGAGGTAGGCAGTAAGATGCGGGTTGGCAATGGCCTGTTTACCGCTGCGCTCTTCCAGACCAATACCGATAACGAGATTGTGGTGGATGCCAGCAGCGGCGGGCGTACCAGCTACAAAAACGCCGGTAAAACGCGTCGTCAGGGCATGGAGCTGGGGCTGGATCAGCAGTTCGGCGAAAGCTGGCGACTGAAAGCCGCATGGACCTGGCTGGATGCCACCTACCGGACCAACGTCTGTAACGATGCCGATTGCAACGGCAACCGTATTCCGGGTATCGCGCGCAATATGGGCTACGCGTCGTTCGGCTATCAGCCGGAACGCGGCTGGTACGCCGGCAGCGATATTCGTTATCTGAGCGATATCATGGCTAACGATAAGAACAGCGCCAAAGCGCCGTCCTGGACGGTGGTCGGCCTCACCACCGGCTATAAGTGGAGCTACGGCAAGATGGACATGGATCTGTTCGGCCGCGTCGATAACCTCTTCGATCGCCGCTACGTCGGCTCGGTGATTGTCAACGAGTCCAACGGGCGCTACTACGAGCCCGCCCCGGGACGTAACTATGGCGTCGGCCTGAACCTCACCTGGCGTTTTGAATAACCCCAGCACCACCGGGGAAACAGATCGCACCACCCGTAGCCCCGGTAAGCGTAGCGCCACCGGGGAAACAGACCGCACCATTCCGTAGCCCCGGTAAGCGTAGCGCCACCGGGGAGAGGTTCCCGGGCGGCGGGATACATCCCTTGCCCGGGCTACGGCCCGGCATCAATTGTCGGCCCGGCAAGCCCAGCGCCACCGGGGAGACAAACCGCAGCACCCCGTAGCCCCGGTAAGCGTAACGCCACCGGGGAGACAAACCGCACCACCCCGTAGCCCCGGTAAGCGTAGCGCCACCGGGGAAACAGACCGCACCATTCCGTA
>NZ_PIBO01000005.1:0-205541 GCF_002806725.1 Raoultella sp. T31 | reverse complement strand
ACCCGGCCTACGCCCTTTGCCATCGCGAGAAGTGCCCGCATTTTGCCGGGTGGCGGCTGGCGCCTTACCCGGCCTACTCCCTTTGCCATCGCGAGAGGTGCCCGCATTTTGCCGGGTGGCGGCTGGCGCCTTACCCGGCCTACGCCCTTTGCCATCGCGAGAAATGCCTGCATTTTGCCGGGTGGCGGCTGACGCTTTACCCGACCTACGCCCTTTGCCATCGCGAGAAGTGCCCGCATTTTGCCGGGTGGCGGCTGGCGCCTTACCCGGCCTACGGCGCCAATATATCAACAGCCTGCGTTTCCCGTAGGCCCGGGCAAGCGCAGCGCCGCCGGGCGTTTGCCCGATGATGCCCCAATTCAATCACTGACTAAACTGGCGAAACAGCGCCTTGCCTTTTAACAGACGCAATCCCAGCCAGCCGCCGCATAATGACAACAGCAGCGCGCCGCACAGCGGCAACATCGCCCACAGTCGCCAGTCCGGCGCCCACGGAAAATCAAACACTTTGGTTTGCAGCATCGCCAGAGCAACCTCCGCGCCGATGGCCGCGACGATGCCGGAGACCACACCCAGCAGCGCAAACTCCGCCCACAGCGTGGTACGCAGCAGCGACTTGCCGGCCCCCAGCGTGCGCCAGACCACCAGCTCCTGATAGCGCTGGCGCATACCGACCTGGACCTGCGCCAGCAGCAGTAAAATGCCACACGCGGTCACCAGCACCACCATCACCTCCAGCGCCCGACTGACCTGCGTCAACACCTGGCCCACCTGGCGGAGAATCGCGCCAATATCCAGCAGGCTGACGGTGGGGAACTCGCGGTTAAGCTGCGTCAACAGCGTATTGCCGTTATCCCAGCGGAAGCTGGTCAACCAGCTCTGCGGCTGTCCGTCAAGCGCAGCCGGCGGGAAGATAAAGAAGAAGTTTGGCCGCAGGCTCTCCCAGTCCACCCTGCGTACGCTGGTGACCGTCGCGCTGAATTCCTGCGTATCGCCGGTGAAGGTCACGCTATCGCCAGGTTTGATCCCCAACCGCTGCGCCAGTCCCTCCTCGATGGACACTTCTCCGGCCTTAGGCGGCCAGCTACCGGCCACCAGCGGATTATGATCCGGCCGCTCGCTGCGCCAGGTCAGATTCAGCTCCCGGTTCAACGCTTCGTCTTTATTGCTCTCCGCCGCCTGGCCATTAATCTGGGTCAGGCGGGCGCGCACGATCGGGTAAAACTCGGTTGCCGTCACATGATGTCCGGAAAGGAACGTTTTCACCGCCGCCACCTGCTCCGGCGCAATGTTGATCAAGAAGTAATTGGGGCTTTCCGGCGGCAACTGCTGCTGCCAGCGATCCAGCAGATCGCCGCGCAGCACCAGCAGCAACGCCAGCAGCATAAACGACAGCGAAAACGCCGCCAGTTGACTCAGGGTTGACCACGGCTGGCGCAGCAGACGGTTCACCGCCAGACGCAACGGTAGCGCTTTCAGCGTCAACCGCTTCAGCAGCCACAGCAGCCCCCAGCCCAACACGCCGCACAGCAGCGCCAGCACCACGGCACCGGCCAGCACCGCCCATAGCAGCGGACTTCCGCCCATCAGCCAGGCCAGCAGCATCACCACCACCACAGACACCAGCGGAATATAGACTTTTAGCGGCCAGACGTTGGCAACGACATCCCGACGCAGAACCCGCAGCGGCAGCGTTGCCAGCAGCAGGCGATAAGGTCGTAACCCCACCAGCAGCGAAATCACCACCATCGCGCCGATCGCCCACAGCCACGGCCAGCCGCTGGCCGGCGGTAAGGCCACCGGTAGCACCGGTTTCAGCATCAGCAGTAAAATCTGCTCTAGCCCTGCCCCCATCGCGCCGCCAGCCACCGCCGCCAGCGCCAGTAGCATCAGCCACTGGCCGACAATAAGCTTACGCAGCTGCGCGCGTCCGGCACCAAGGGTTTTGAGGATCGCCACCAGATCGTAGCGGCTACGGCAGTAATGGCTCATTGCCACCGCCACTGCGGCAACCGCCAGCAACAGCGTGAGCAGCGCGGACAGCAGTAAAAACTGCTGCGAGCGCTCCAGTGATTTGCCCAAGGCGCTGTCGTCCTGCTGCAGGCCGATCCAGCGATGTTCAGGCCCCAGCTTTGGCAGGAGCCACTTTTCATAGTCCGCCAGCTGCTGCGGGGTTCCGGCAAACTTATAGCGCCACGAGACGCGACTGCCGGGCTGTACCGCGCCGGTTTTCGCCACGTCGGCGGTATTCATCATTAGCCGGGGAGCCATCTGGAAGGGGTTGAACCCGGCATCCGGCTCTTGTACCACCTCGCCAGCAATGCGCAGCGTGGCATCGCCGACATCAAGGGTATCGCCAGTTTTTAAGTTCAGCAGCGCCATCAGGCGCGGGGCCAGCAGTACGCTGCCGGCCTGGGGTTTGAGGCCCGGCGGCTGCGTCTCCAGTTGACCGTAGAGCGGATAGCTATCGTCGACCGCCTTCACATCCGCCAGCTGCGGCGTATCGCCAGCAAAGGTCATGGTGGCGAAACTCAGCTGCTCTCCGACGGTGAGCCCGAGCCTGCGCGCCTCGTCAATCCATGCGACAGGCACCTCGCGCGAGCTGCGCAGCGTCCGATCCCCGGCCATAAATTCGCGGCTCTGCTGGCTGAGTCCCTTTTCCATCCGGTCGCCGATCGACCCCAGCGCCAGCACGCAGGCCACCGCCAGGCTCAGCGCCATCCAGACAATCAGCAGCGAGGGCGAGCGCCATTCGCGCCAGAACCAGCGGGCAATCATGCTTCCTCCCGCAGCTGGCCGTCCACCAGACGCAGCCGTCGGTCGCAGCGCGCCGCCAGCAGCGGATCGTGGGTCACCAGGATCAGCGTGGTACCATGCTCTCGATTAAGGGAGAACAGCAGATCGGCAATTTTGTCGCCGGTATGGCGATCAAGATTGCCGGTAGGCTCATCGGCAAACAGCAGCTCGGGCCGCCCGTTAAACGCGCGGGCGAGCGCTACCCGCTGCTGCTCGCCGCCGGAAAGCTGCGCCGGCAGATGATGGAGACGTTTCCCCAGCCCCAGTTGTTCCAGCAATGCCCGGGCGCTGCCACGGCTTTGGTTATCGCTCTCCCCCCTGAGCAACGCCGGAAGCTCGACGTTTTCCAGAGCGTTAAGCGTTGGAATCAGCATAAATGACTGAAAGACAAAGCCGACGTGTTTAGCGCGCAGCCGCGCCCTCGCCTCTTCATCCATCGTATGCAGCGGCTGGCCAAGTAGAGAGACCTCGCCGCTGCTGCCGTCGTCCAGCCCGGCAAGTATCGCCAGCAACGTGGATTTCCCCGACCCCGACTCGCCAATCAGGGCGATGGTCTGCGCCGGTTTGACAACCAGCTCAACTCCGGTAAGGATGGAAAGCTGATGCTCTCCCTGACCGACGGACTTCTTAAGATGATGAACTTCAAGTATGTTTTCCGCTGGCATTTGCCTTTCCTGTTTCTGATTTTTTTTGCCTGCCGCGCCATGGCCGCCGACACGCTATTAGTTCTTGGCGATAGCCTGAGCGCCGGTTATCGCATGGCCGCCAGCGCCGCCTGGCCTGCGCTACTCAACGATAAGTGGCAGGCCACCACGCCGGTCATCAACGCCAGCATCAGCGGCGACACCTCGCAGCAAGGGCTGGCAAGACTCCCGGCGTTGCTCAAACAGCATCAGCCGCGCTGGGTGCTGGTCGAGCTGGGAGGCAACGACGGGCTGCGCGGCTTCCCGCCGCAGCAGACGGAGCAGACTCTGCGTACGGTGATTCAGGATATCAAAGCCGCTAACGCCCAGCCGTTGTTGATGCAAATTCGCCTGCCCGCAAACTATGGCCGTCGTTATAATGAAGCCTTTAGCGCCCTGTATCCGGCTCTGGCGAAAGAGTTCGATATTCCTCTGCTGCCCTTTTTTATGGAAGAGGTCTATCTGAAACCCCAGTGGATGCAGGATGATGGCATCCATCCCAATCGTGATGCCCAGCCCTTTATTGCCGACTGGATGGCAACCCGGCTGGCTCCCTTAGTTAATCATGACTCCTGATCTTCAGGCGTCGCTTGCAGGTAAAGTTATGCAAAAATCGGTTTTAGTAACAGGCTGTTCCAGCGGTATTGGTCTTGAAAGCGCCCTCGATTTAAAACGCCAGGGCTTTAACGTCCTGGCCGCCTGCCGTAAAGCGGACGACGTGGCGCGGATGCAGGAACTCGGGCTGACCGGTATTTTGCTGGACCTCGACGATCCGCAAAGCGTTGAACGTGCCGCCGCGGAGGTCATCGCCCTGACCAACAATCGCCTGTACGGGCTGTTTAATAATGCCGGATACGGCGTCTATGGCCCGCTCACCACCATTAGCCGTCAGCAGATGGAGGCGCAGTTTTCCGCCAACTTTTTCGGCGCACACCAGTTGACGATGTTGCTGCTGCCGGCGATGGAGCCGCACGGCGAAGGGCGTATCGTGATGACCTCCTCGGTCATGGGGATCATCTCCAGCCCCGGTCGCGGCGCCTACGCCGCCAGCAAATATGCGCTGGAAGCCTGGTCCGATGCGCTGCGTATGGAACTACGCTATAGCGGCATTAAGGTCAGCCTGATTGAGCCCGGTCCCATCACTACTCGTTTTACTACCAACGTCAACCAGACCCAGCGCGATAAGCCGGTGGAGAACCCCGGTATCGCCGCGCGCTTTACCCTCGGTCCGGAAGCGGTGGTGGAAAAAGTGCGCCATGCTTTTACCAGCGACAAACCGCAATTGCGCTATCCGGTGACCCTTGTCACCCACGCCGTGGCGCTGCTCAAACGCCTGCTGCCGACGCGACTGATGGACAAAATTATCCAGGGCTGAGTTGAAGCTCCGGCTGTCGCCCCCATGTATACCCAAAATCGACTAAAGAGATGCGCTCATGTCAGTACAGAATGTTATCAATATTACCGAAGCTAACCTGCACCAGACGCTGGAGCAATCCGTTACCGCGCCGGTGCTGTTTTATTTCTGGTCAGCGCGCAGCCAGCACTGCGAGCAGCTGACGCCGGTTCTGGAAAGTCTGGCAGCGCAGTACAACGGTCAGTTTACGCTGGCGAAGGTGGACTGCGATGCCGAGCAGATGCTGGCTTCGCAGTTTGGCCTGCGCTCGATTCCAACGGTTTATCTGTTCCAGAACGGTCAGCCGGTAGACGGCTTTGAAGGCCCGCAGCCGGAATCAGCCATCCGCGCGCTGCTGGATAAAGTCCTGCCCCGCGAAGAAGAGCTCAAAGCTCAGCAGGCGCTGGCGCTGATGCAAGAAGAAAACTATCTTGAGGCGCTGCCGCTGCTGAAAGACGCGTGGCAATTGTCGAACCAGGAGAGCCAGATTGGCCTGCTGCTGGCGGAAACGCTGATCGCGCTGCAGCGTTCCGACGAAGCCGAAGCGGTGCTGAAAACCGTTCCGTTGCAGGATCAGGATACCCGCTATCAGGGCCTGGTCGCGCAGATTGAGCTGCTGAAACAGGCGGCGGATACGCCGGAAATTCAACAGCTGCAGCAGCAGGTTGAGCAGCATCCGGAAGACGCCGCGCTGGCCGCTCAGCTCGCGCTGCAGTTGCATCAGGTTGGCCGCAATGAAGAAGCGCTGGCGCTGCTGTTCAGCCACCTGCAGAAAGATTTAGCCGCCGGCGACGGCCAGGTACGCAAGATGTTGCAGGAGATCCTTGCCGCACTCGGTACCGGCGATGCCTTAGCGGCGAAGTACCGCCGCCAGCTCTATTCACTGCTGTACTAATCCTCTTATCCGCGTCAATCCCCCGGTCGCGCTGCGCTTACCGGGGCTACAGGCCGATGGCTCGCGCTGCGCTTAGCCGGGCGACGGGTTCACCACCGTCTGTGGGCCGGTAGCCCTGTAGCCCGGATAAGGCGTCCGCCGCAATCCGGGGACAGATTACGCACGCTTTTTCAACGATGTCACCACCAGCTAAGACCCCGGTCGTGCTGCGCTTACCGGGGCTACGGACTCACCGCCGTCTGTGGGGCAGTAGCCCTGTAGCCCGGATAAGGCGTCAGCCGCAATCCGGGGACAGATTACGCACGCTTTTTCAACGATGTCACCACCAACTGATGGCGGGTGTTAAAGAACTTCCGGTAGGTCAGATAGCCAGCGATGATCGTCGACAGGCTGGCGGTGGACAGCAGCATAAACGTCACCATAATCTGATACTTAATGGCCTTCACCGGATCAATCCCGGCGAAAATCAGCCCTGACATCATGCCGGGCAAACTCACCAGCCCCACCGTTTTGGCCGAATCAATGGTCGGGATCAGCGATGCGCGAATACTGTCGCGAATTAACCCGGCGACCGCCATTTTCGGCGTGGCGCCCAGGCTGAGCTTCTCCTGAATTTGCTGCTGCTCGCTGTTGAAGCGCTGTCCCATATTGTTGTAGCACAGCCCGACCGCCACCATTGCGTTTCCGGCCACCATCCCGGCTATCGGGATCACCTGCATCGGCACAAAAGCAATGGAACCGGAGAAGACCAGCACCGCCAGCGTCAGCCCGGCGCCGGTGGTAATGGCGATAAACGATGAGATGAAGGCCTTATCAATATATTTGCTGCGCTTTTGCGCATTCCATGCCGCGTTAAAGCAAATAAACAGCACCATAAGCAGCGTCAGCAGCGCGTGATTGACGTTGAAGATATATTTCAGGACGTAGCCGACAATGATCAGCTGCACCACCGCCCGACAGATACTCCAGACGATATCTTTTTCCAGCGCCAGTTTTTCCCGGTAGCTCACAATAATTGCCACCAGCACCAGCACCATCGAAAGCGCCAGCGATTCGTTGGTAATATTATGCCCGTTCATGAGACACCTCCTGAGCGCTGCCGCCAGCGGGCTGCAACGTAATCACCTCATCGGCATGGGCAATTTCATTACGATCGTGGGTGACCCACAGCACCGCAATATTTTTTTCCGTCACATAACGATGAATAATATCGTTGACGTTGTGTTTATTACTTTCGTCCAGCGCGCTGGTAATTTCATCGAGCAACAATACCTGGGGCAAAAATTGCAAATTACGGATCAGCGAAACCCGCTGTTTTTCGCCACCGGAAAGCTCATTGATTGATTTTTCCAGCGTATTTTCCGCAAGACCAAAGCGCTGTAAATCAGCGACCAGCGCCTTAGGATCCGGCTGCTGACGGCGAATCTGCCAGGGAAAAATCAGATTGTCATAGACCGAGTCGCCAAACAGCGCCGGGGTCTGCGCGCAGTAGGAGACCTGCTGGCGATAGGTTTCCGGCGACAGCGTCGTAATATCGCGATCGGCAAAAAAAATCCGCCCGGAGGTGGGGCTCAACAGCGAGGCGATAATTTTCAACAAGGTGCTTTTTCCGCAGCCGGAAGGCCCGGTAATCAGCTTAAATTCCCCGGCGCGCAGCTGGAGGTTTATATTATTAAGAATGACCGTCTCGTCGACCTGAAAGCCAACATTCTCAAGACGCAAAATAGCGTTATTTTCCTTCATTATTGTTCCACTTTTTTCCTACAACCCTGCTAGTTTACTCTACTTTCCTTTCGCCTGGATGAGGAGAAAGATATACTTAATTTAAACTTGCGTCATTTTTTCTGGCGCCTCATCAGGCAATAAAACAGGAGGTTTTTTGATGCTGATCTTTATCCCCGTACTCATTTTCGTCGCGCTGGTTGTGGTCATGGCCGGCGTCAAAATCGTCCCCCAGGGCTTCCAGTGGACCGTTGAGCGTTTCGGCCGCTACACCATGACGCTACAGCCGGGTTTAAGCCTGGTGGTGCCCTTTATGGATCGGATTGGCCGTAAGATTAATATGATGGAGCAGGTGCTTGATATTCCCTCCCAGGAGGTTATTTCACGCGATAACGCCAACGTCACCATTGATGCGGTGTGCTTTATTCAGGTCATTGATGCACCAAAAGCGGCTTATGAGGTCAGCAATTTACAGCAGGCGATCGTTAACCTGACGATGACCAACATTCGTACCGTTCTTGGCTCGATGGAACTTGACGAAATGCTCTCTCAGCGCGATAGCATTAACACCCGCCTGCTGCATATTGTTGACGAAGCGACGAACCCGTGGGGCGTCAAAATTACCCGCGTTGAAATTCGCGACGTGCGTCCGCCGGCTGAACTGATTGCCTCGATGAACGCTCAGATGAAAGCCGAACGAACCAAACGCGCCTATATTCTTGAAGCCGAAGGGATACGCCAGGCCGAAATCCTCAAAGCCGAAGGCGAAAAGCAGTCGCAGATCCTGAAAGCGGAAGGGGAACGCCAGTCGGCATTCTTGCAGGCCGAGGCCCGCGAACGTTCGGCGGAAGCGGAAGCCCGCGCGACGCAGATGGTCTCGTCCGCGATCGCCTCCGGTGATATTCAGGCGATTAACTACTTTGTGGCCCAGAAATACACCGATGCGCTGCAGAAAATTGGTTCCGCCAATAACAGCAAAGTGGTGATGATGCCGCTCGATGCCAGCAGTCTGATGGGCTCCATCGCCGGTATCAGCGAACTGATTAAAGAAGGCTCAGGCGAACGGAAAAAATCATGATCGCGCTCATTCTCGCCCATCCGCATATTTTCTGGCTGAGCCTTGGCGGGCTGCTGCTGGCCGCTGAAATGCTGGGCGGCAACGGTTATCTGCTGTGGAGCGGCATCGCCGGCGTGGTCACCGGGCTTCTCGCCTGGGGACTGTCCTTCGGCTGGGAGTGGCAAGGCACATTGTTCGCCGCGCTGACCTTGCTGGCCGCCTGGCTGTGGTCACACTGGCTGCGCAGGCAGGTCGCGCGCCAGAAACCGGCCGACGCGCAGCTCAACCAGCGCGGCAAACAGCTGGTCGGCCGCGTCTTTATGCTGGAAAGCCCGCTTATCAACGGCCATGGTCACGTGCGCGTCGGCGACAGCTGGTGGCCGGTGGTCGCCGATGAGGACCTCGGCGCAGGCAGCCACGTTGAGGTACTGGCCGTCGAAGGTATTACGCTACGCGTGCGGGCCTCCGCGCGGCACCGCTAAGCTTGCGTCTTGCGGTGACAGCAGCCGGAAAGGTTGTCGATAATTGGACAATCGGCGCCGTCATCGCCGGGACAGGATTCCGCCAGCGCCAGCAGATGCCTGCGCATATTTTGCAACTCGCTGATATGGCGCTCAATATCCGCCACTTTATCCAGCGTTCTGCGCTTAACGTCCGCACTGTGCCGCGACGGATCGTTGAACAGAAAAATCAGTTCGCGGCACTCCTCCAGATTAAAGCCGACCTGCCGCGCCTGGCGCAGTAAAGTCAGTTCATCGAGGTGCCGTTGACTGTAGCTGCGATAGCCGTTTTCGCTGCGCAGCGGCGGCGTGACCAGTCCCTTCTCCTCATAAAAGCGAATCGCTTTACTGGTTAAGCCGGTTTTTTTTGCCACATCGCTGATATTCACATGTCCTCCGTCGATTGACGCTTACAGTGTCTCATTATACCCCACTTCCCTCCATCGCCTACCGGACGATACCTCATCTCTCAGCGCTACCAGCGAGTATGACGCAGCAAAAAATTCGTGATTTAAAAAAGGGAAAAATAGAGGTCAACCTCAAGATGGTGGTGAGAAAAAAAATGACCTTGCCCGAACGGTACCGCAGCCTTTCCTCTCTGGAACATGTCTGCGCGATTGCGCTGGAACACAAAAAACGCCGTTGCCAATAAACACCTTGACCTTCCCCTTGCTGGAAGGTTTAACCTTTATCACAGTCAGTCATCCCTGTCATAAAGGAGTGTGTTATGTCTCAAACTATCGACCTGGCCCTGGACGGTTTGTCCTGCGGTCACTGCGTCAAACGCGTGAAAGAAAGTCTCGAACAGCGCCCGGACGTTGAGCTGGCGGAAGTCACCGTCACCGAAGCACACGTCACCGGTAGCGCCAGTGCTGAAGCGCTTATCGACACGATCAAACAGGCTGGTTACGGCGCAGAGTTAAGCCACCCAAAGGCTAAACCGCTGGCGGAGTCATCAATCCCGTCGGAAGCACTGACAGCGGTCTCTTCTGAGCTTCCGGCAGCGACGGCTGATGATGAAAGCCAACAGCTGCTGTTAAGCGGCATGAGCTGCGCCAGCTGTGTTTCCCGGGTACAAAACGCGCTGCAAAGCGTACCGGGCGTCACGCAGGCACGGGTAAACCTCGCGGAACGCACTGCGCTGGTTATGGGCAGCGCGTCCGCCGCAGAATTAGTCCAGGCGGTGGAGAAGGCAGGCTACGGCGCGGAAGCGATCGAAGATGACCAGCTTCGCCGCGAACGCCAGCAGGAAACCGCTATCGCCACCATGAAACGATTCCGCTGGCAGGCGATCGTTGCGCTGCTGGTGGGGGTGCCGGTCATGGTCTGGGGCATGATCGGTGACAATATGATGGTCAGCGATGATAACCGTTCCCTGTGGCTGGTTATCGGGCTTGCCACCCTCGCGGTGATGGTCTTCGCCGGCGGCCATTTCTATCGCAGCGCATGGAAAAGCCTGAAAAACGGTACCGCCACCATGGATACGCTGGTGGCGCTGGGAACCGGCGTAGCATGGCTCTATTCCATGAGCGTCAACCTGTGGCCGCAGTGGTTCCCGATGGAGGCTCGCCATCTCTACTATGAAGCCAGCGCGATGATTATCGGTTTAATTAACCTCGGTCATATGCTGGAAGCCCGCGCCCGTCAGCGCTCCTCAAAAGCGCTGGAAAAACTGCTCGACCTGACGCCGCCGTCGGCGCGGGTTGTCAGCGAAGAGGGTGAGAAAAGCGTGCCGCTGGCCGAGGTTCAGCCGGGGATGACCCTGCGCCTGACGACCGGCGACCGGGTTCCGGTGGACGGCGTGATAAGCCAGGGCGAAGCCTGGCTGGATGAGGCGATGCTGACCGGTGAACCCATTCCGCAACAAAAAGCGGATGGCGACACGCTGCATGCCGGCACCGTGGTCCAGGACGGCAGCGTTCTGTTCACCGCCAGCGCCGTCGGCAGCCAGACGACATTGGCCCGCATCATTCGCATGGTGCGTCAGGCACAAAGCAGCAAACCGGAAATCGGCCAGCTGGCGGATAAAATCTCCGCCGTGTTCGTGCCGGCCGTGGTGGCTATCGCCCTGTTCAGTGCGGCAATCTGGTACTTCTTCGGGCCGGCGCCGCAAATTGTCTATACCCTGGTGATCGCCACCACGGTGCTGATTATCGCCTGTCCTTGTGCGCTGGGTCTGGCGACGCCAATGTCGATTATCTCCGGCGTGGGCCGCGCGGCGGAATATGGCGTACTGGTTCGCGATGCCGATGCGCTCCAGCGCGCCAGCCAGCTCGATACCCTTGTCTTTGATAAAACGGGTACCCTGACCGAAGGTAAACCGCAGGTTGTGGCGATAAAAACCTTTGCCGATGTTGATGAGCCTACGGCGTTACGTCTCGCGGCGGCGCTGGAGCAAGGCTCCAGCCATCCTCTGGCGCGGGCGATCCTCGAAAAAGCCGCCGATAGCCTGCTGCCGGTAGTCGATAACTTCCGTACCCTGCGCGGACTCGGCGTCAGCGGCGAGGCCGAAGGCCATGCCCTGCTGCTCGGCAACCAGGCGCTGCTCAACGAGCAAAAGATTGCCACCGCCGCCGTAGAAAGCGAGATAGCCGCCCAGGCATCACAAGGGACAACGCCAGTGCTACTGGCGATCGATGGCCAGGTCGCCGCCCTGTTCGCTATTCGCGACCCGCTGCGCGACGATAGCGTCGCTGCGCTGGCTCGTCTGCACCGCCAGGGCTATCGTCTGGTGATGTTGACCGGAGATAACCCGACGACCGCTAACGCGATTGCCAAAGAGGCAGGCATCGACGAAGTGATTGCCGGCGTGCTGCCGGACGGCAAAGCTGACGCTATCAAGCGCCTGCAAAGCCAGGGGCATCAGGTGGCGATGGTCGGTGACGGCATCAACGACGCGCCAGCGCTGGCTCAGGCCGACGTCGGGATTGCGATGGGCGGCGGGAGCGATGTGGCGATTGAGACGGCGGCCATCACCCTGATGCGCCATAGCCTGAACGGCGTGGCGGATGCGCTGGCGATTTCAAAAGCCACGCTGCGCAACATGAAGCAGAACCTGCTGGGCGCCTTTGTGTACAACTCGCTGGGGATCCCCATCGCCGCCGGGATCTTATGGCCGCTGACCGGAACTCTGCTTAACCCGGTGGTAGCCGGTGCCGCCATGGCGCTCTCTTCCATTACCGTGGTCAGCAACGCAAACCGGCTGCTGCGCTTTAAGCCGAAATCATAAGCCGGATGGCTACCGTGCTGGCAGACAGCAGGGACTCCGTAGCCCCGGTCAGCGCAGCGCCACCGGGGAGAGAGTCTGAAGCGACACGAGGGCGTTTCCCGAAGGCAGCGCTACTGTCGCATGCAGGCTCTGGCCATCTTTGCTCCCTCTCCCGCTGAGAGGGAGCAAATCGCTCCCGATGTTCTATTCGTGCTCACGGCCCGGATGCGGGGTTGGATAATCAAAATCAATCTTTATCAGCTCCGCATACCGGCTGTTCCACAGCTGGTCGTATAGCGCGTCTATCCGCCGGGTCATTTGTACATTATTCAGCACCAGTTCAAGGTTACGCGAATTATCGAAGTATCCCCCGCTCCAGTTACTGGTGCCTACCCACGCCGTCGCGCCATCGATGGTCATCAGCTTGCTGTGAACCACCCTGGCAAACGGGATAAACCCGATGCTGGCAGGAGGAATCGTCACCACTTTTAGCCGAACATTAGGCACCAGAGAGAGGCTCTTTAACCAGAATACATCCGGCTTTTTCAGATTCCAGTCGGCCACCATCAGCTCAACCTGCACACCGCGAGCTGCCGCGCTGCGCAGGGCGTTATCGACAGGAGCATAAAAAGAACGACTCCCCTTTTCTCCCCACGATAGTGGCGCATAGTCCATCACCTGGACCCGAATCCGCGACTTCGCGTTACCCAGCAGGCGCGGCAGTTCGACTTGTGAATCAATGACCCCACTCGGGTTATAATCGCGCGGGCTGGCCACCAGATAATTCCCGTACGGAACCGAATCAGGAGCCTGCCAGGCCAACTTCGGCACCGGTTTATTCTCCGCCAGCAGAGCTTGCGCCTGCCAGTCCTGATCGAAAATAGCCTGAATTTGCCGCACCACTTGCGCATCGCTGATGCGCAGACCGGTTTCCTGAATCTGCTCCAGCGCGCGCCAGTCGAAATTCTGGCTTCCCACGAAGGCCTCTTTGCCATCCACCAGCAAATATTTGGCGTGGACAATGCCGCCGGTCAGCCGGTGAAACGGAATAATGCGCAGCTCAAGGTTCGGAATCGTTTTCAGCGCCGCCAGCGTTTCCGGCGTTGAAAGATCAATCCCTTTCTTCTCCATCAGAAAGCGAATTTTCACCCCGCGTTCCCCGGCGGTCCGCAGATGTTTCAGCACGCCGTCAAGCAAAGAGCCTTGTTCATTCGCCACATAAAACTGCGCCAGATCGATATGGCTCTGCGCCGCATCAAACATCTGCTGCCAGACCTCTGCCGCATTGCGCAAATCATTATCCTGTAGCATGGTTTCCTGCGGGGCGTTGTACACCAGTTCGTAGCCCGGTATGGAGAACTCCGCCCATACGGGCTGACTTAACAGCATCCAGCTCCCCACCAGCGCGCTAATCAGGCGACCTCCCGGCCGCGCACGTTGATGATGCTCAGGCATAGCGCTGCGCCTCACTGCCTTCCCAGCGGCGGTTGCCCTGTTCCGGGCGGCTAACCGGGCTTCCGGCGCGGATGAGCAGTACTTTCAGCAGCTCATTAATGCGCTCCATACGGCTTTGCAGGTAGTTATTGCCCACCAGGCACAGCAGCGCGATCGCAATCCCCAGGCCGGTGGCGTACAACGCGGTGCCCATCCCGGCAGAAACCATGCTGGCATCAGAGACGCCGGAAGCGGAGAGCGCCTTAAAAGTATCCATAATCCCCAGAATCGTCCCCAGCAACCCCAGCAGCGGCGCGGCGGTCACCACGGTTTCGAGAATCCACAGCCCTCGCGACATCTGCGGTTTGCTCAACAGGTACTGGGCGTCAATCAGGTCACTCATCGCTTCCCGGTCCTCCGCCATCTGTTTTTTCTCCAGCACCGGCAGAATAATGGCCAACGGCAGGCTATTGCGTCCGGTCAGCGACGCCGGCAGATCCGCCACGCGGCGGACCTCCGGCGTCAGCGCTTTCTCAAAGCGTAGAGCCTGTCGCTGGGCCCACGAAAAGTAGAGTCCGCGTTCAACCAGTATCACCACGGCGATCGCCAGCGCAGCATACATAACGTAGAAAATAAGGTCGTGAATCAGATTGGCATCCATCAAAGTGCCCTCCGGTTAGTTAAAAGGTTGCTTCCAGCGAGACGCTAAAGGTGCGCTCTTCGCCGACGTTGTAATAGGGGGTGCTGGCCTTCACACCGTCGTAAGGCGCCGAGTTAAAGGTCGTCGAGCGTACTGAGGTCAGATACTGTTTATCGAACAGGTTATCGATGCCAAAACGCAGGGTGGCGCTTTTAACAATCTTTTTATCCACCGGCAGATGAACGCCCGCGGCGACATCAAATACCGTGCGCCCGCCAATTTTTTCGTCGTTGGTCAAATCGCCATAGAACGCACTGACGTATTTGCCACCGAAGCTGCCGTAATAGAGGCCATCGTCATAGCCCAGCGACATATTGAGCATATTTTGGGGTACGTTCACTACCGTTTTGCCCGCCGTTGGCAGCGACTTACCACCGTTGCTGACAATGTCGTCCTGTTGTTCGGAATGGGTGTAGGTGTAAGAGGTGTAGTAGTTGAAGTTGTACGGCAGCTTACCGCTCCACTCCAGCTCCATGCCTTTACTTTCGACGCTACCGATATTCATCATTTCGAAGTCGCCGTCGGCATTGGTGGTCGAAATCTGACGGTCGGAATAGCGCATATAGAAAAGCGTCGCGCTCAGCAGCATATCTTCGCGCTGGAAACGCCAGCCCAGCTCATGGTTCCAGCTCAGCTCGGGTTTGGTGTTGATGGAGTCGCCCACGTTGTAGAGCACATAGTTGGGCGGCGTACGCATGTTGCGGGTCAGGTTGTAGAACAGCTGGTTTTCCATATCCGGCTTATAGCTGATGCTAAAGTTCGGCAGGAATTGATGGTAGGTGGCCTTGCGCTTTTCCGGGGCGTTATACAGGCTGCCTTTGTTATCACCGATACGTTCAACATACTGATATGCCAGCCCCCCCACCAGCGTCCAGTCTGGCGTTACGAACCAGGTATCCTGTAGCCATACTTTTTGCGCCGGGGTGATGGTGTACTGGTTGCGACCCTGTACCGTGTTGCCGTTGGCATCTTTTACCTGATTGGATCCCCCAGGTGTACCGGAGACATTAGCCGGGTTGCCATCATCCTGAATGTTGATAAACGGCTGAGTCTGCGACTGACGCGCACGTTCATACCAGTAGCCCACATCGAGGCTGTGCTCGTCGTTAATATCCCACTTCAGCTTCGTGGTGACGCCCGGTCGCCAGGTCTGGGTCCATGAAGGTCGGTAGTAAGTATTAGAACTCAAATTACTCAGATCGTACTGCCCGGCTTTATCGGAGGTATTCGAGAGTACCGAGGCGGTTTGACCGGTAAAGCTACCGCCGTCACCCCAGTAGTAATAGGGTTGAACAGTCAACGCGAGGTTATCGCGCAGTTGCAATCGCTGTGAGAAAGAGAGAGTGAAGGTGTCAAACGGATTACGGTTCAGCTTGTAATATTTGTTCAACTGACCTTTGTTGTTATAGACCGGCGTGGTCGAGTAATCCTGATGCGGGTCTGCGTCGAACTGCGCCTTGCTTAAGGTACTGTAATTGCTGTTATCCTGACGGTTATACTTCATGATCAGGTTGCTGCTGTTGCCGTTACCATCCTCGTACAGCGAGTTCATTTCGAATTTATCGGAATAGTTACGCCCTTCGCCGCGCCATTTTTTGGCTTCAGTATGCGAGTAAGAGAGCCAGTTGCTGAAACCGTTGTACTCGCCGGTTTCCAGACGGGCGAAAGTTTTACTGAGATTGTTGCTGCCCAGGGTTTGCTTGACGAAACCGCCGAATTCCTTTGACGGGCGCCTGGTGACGAAGCCAATGTTACCGCCGCTGGAACCGATATGCGGGCCGTCAGCTTCGGAAGAACCCTGAGTGACAAAGATCTGCTCAAGGTTCTCCGCATCGCCCAGCAGGTTGGGATAAACCGCATAGTTGCCCGAGTCGTTAATCGGGATACCGTCCACCGACAGGCCGATTTGATCCGAGTTCATCCCACGCATGGTGTAGTCGATACCGCTCAGACCACTGGCATCATTGCTGTTGACGTTCATCCCCGGCGTATATTTCAGCATGTCGATGGCATTGCTGGCGCCGGACGCTTTCTCCATCGCTTCTTTCGTCAGGGTGGAGCGCGCTTTACTGCTGTCCTCCTGTACCATCAAACCGCCGCCGAGCGATTGCCCTTTAATGTTAATCTCACCCACATCGCTGTTTTCCGCCGCTATCGATGTCGCCGATAACAATGCCGACACCACAGCTAACGCAATCCCTGAGTAATTAAACTTTTTCATTTCTTTTCCTATAAAAAACAAATGATTAAATAGGCCTTATGGCGCCTGATAATTAAACGTCGCGGTAAATTTTCTGCTTCTTTGTCCGGCAAAAGCCTCTTCAGGGAAGGGCTTAAGCTGGCTGATACTTTGTAAGGCGCTGAGCGCAGCGCGATTGAGCAACATGCTCGGGGCTTTACTGGCAATACCGGAGGCCAGCACCCTGCCACTGCGGTCAACTTCCAGCCAGACCTCAACATTGCCCTGTGGGCGCTCCAGCGAAGCCTGGCGACCGCTCGGGTAGCGTTTACGCAGCTCCAGTTCACGGCGCAGTACCTGCAGATAGCCGTTTTCCACCGCCTGAGCGTTAGCTTTCGGCGCAGGAGGAGCCGGCGGCGTAGCGGGTTGACTCACCGGGCTGCGTACGACGGCTGGCTTCGGCGCTTTATCCTGAACCGGTTTTGGCTTCGGCCTGGGTTTCGGCTTAACCACCGGTTTGGCCTGGATTATCGGTTCTGGGGCAGGAACGGCGGGTTCAGCTATCGGTTCCGGCTCCGGTTGATGCGGAGGTTCCGGCGGTGGCTCAGGCTGCGGGACGGGCTCTGGCTGCGGCGGTTCGGGTTCGGTCAGCGAGAGTTCGATCGCCGTATCGTCGTAGTGCGGTTTCACCTGCAGCACCGCCTGCTGACTGACAAACAGTAAACATCCGGCGATAACTATTGCGGGTAGCCAGCTAACAAGGTGACGTGAACGATAAAGCAGATACATATCACTGCTTCCGTGTCGCGATAGAAATGGAAAAGAAACCGCCCTGACGCAAGGTATCCATCACCGCAACCAGACGTTCCACCGCGACCTCTTTATCGCTGTTGACGATGATGGTGGTGGTTTGGTTTTCCTGCTGCTGTTGCTTGAGGGTATTGACCAGAGCATCAAGGACCAGCGGCTGGCCATCAAGCTGTAGCCGGTCGCCGGTACCGAGGGTAATAATGGCTTTTTTCTGCGGTTTAAGCTGCTGGGCGCTGCTAGCCGCTGGCAGTTGGGTTTTCAAGCCTAAAGCCGGGATCACATTCAGGCTAATCAGGACAAAGAACACCAGTAAAAACATCATCACATCGATCATCGGGATCAGTTCGATATGGGCTTTATTCTTTTTAGGCTCACTCCAGTTACGCATGACACTTCCCCCAAAAAATTGAAGGGGTCAATATAGAAGCGCTTTGTTTATTTTTCGTTACAGTATTTTTATTTTATTATCACAATTCACTTTATTTTGATAAAAAACTCCCACTTACCATCGCGTTATTTAAATATATATAACTGATATTAATAACTAAAATTATCAAAACATCGTTGCAAAAATAGACGAACAAAAAATGATGTGCTTAGATGTTACTTTTATAACATCGATAAAAAATCCTTCCGCTATCGCTGCAGGCCTGCTGTGGACTGCCCTTGCGCCGCTCTTTGCCACGCGCTAGCATGAAGGCTTCACACTACGGAGCGCGTATGGGCCTGTTAAACCGAATAAAAATGCTGTGGCGTGCCGCCGTCGGCGCGTCTTATTCCTGGCCCGCACTGGATATTACCCTTCCCGGAGAGCGCTATTTGCATCTGGTCGGCAGTATTCATATGGGCACCCGCGATATGTCCCCTCCCCCCGCCAGACTGCTGAAAAAAATTCGTCAGGCCGACGCCCTTATCGTTGAGGCGGATATTACCGGAAACGAAACGCCCTTTGCAGGCCTCCCCGCCTGCCCACCGCTGGCTGAACGTTTAAGTCCACAACAGCTCGTCGAACTAGAAAGCCGGGCCGCGGAACTTGGCTTGTCGACGGCGCCGTTTGACAGCCAGCCGCTCTGGCAGGTCGCCATGGTGTTGCAGGCAACCCAGGCGCAGAAGCTGGGGCTGCGTGCGGATTACGGTATTGACTACCAGCTGCTGATGGCGGCGCGTGAGAGTCACGTGCGGGTCATGGAGCTTGAAGGAACCGACAGCCAGATAGCGCTGCTGCGCGACCTTCCGGATGGCGGACTGGCGCTGCTGGCGGATACGTTGACCCACTGGCGCACGAACGCCCGACTTTTGCAGGTGATGATCGGCTGGTGGCTGGAGCAGCCGCCCGCTAAAGGCGTCACCACGCTGCCGACAACCTTTAGCCAGTCGCTGTACGATGTGCTCATGCACCAGCGTAACCTGGCGTGGCGCGAGACGCTGCTGGCGCTGCCGCCGGGGCGCTATGTTGTCGCCGTCGGCGCGCTACATTTATATGGTGAAGGGAATCTGCCTGATATGCTGACGTAAAAAAATGGCCAATATTTCTATTGGCCCGTCAAAGAGGAATTTCATCATTATTATTATCCCGGAATTGACATTCCGGATCGCTCGATTGTCGCTCAAAGCGACCATCACTGCCAATACTATTGCGCAAGATAGTACTATTTTTTACACATTCAACAGGCGTATGCTGACAGCACATGAGATCGGTTGGTAAGAAGGATAAGTATGACTCCCGCCGTTAAGTTACTCGAAAAAAACAAAATTGCTTTTAAGATCCACAGCTACGATCACGACCCCAATGAAACCAACTTTGGCGACGAAGTAGTCCGCAAACTGGGGCTGAATGCAGACCAGGTTTATAAGACGCTGCTGGTTGCAGTCAACGGGGATATGAAACATCTCGCCGTGGCGGTGACGCCGGTAGCCGGGCAGCTGGACTTGAAAAAAGTGGCCAAAGCCCTCGGCGCGAAGAAGGTGGACATGGCGGATCCCATGGTCGCCCAACGTACGACCGGCTATCTGGTCGGCGGCATCAGCCCGCTCGGGCAGAAGAAACGGCTACCGACGCTGATTGATGCCCCGGCCCAGACGTTTAACGCCATTTATATTTCTGGCGGCAAACGCGGGCTGGATATTGAACTGGCGGCCAGCGATTTAGCGAAGATTCTCGACGCCAAATTCGCCGATATCGCCCGCCGCGATTAATCACGCTTCAGCGTAGACAGACCGGGATAATCCCGAAGGCGGCGCGTGGCGTCTGACCAGACGACGGATCACACGATCGTGGCAAATCCGTAGCCCGCTCAGCGCAGCGCCGCCGGGAAATCCTCGCGCGTTACTGCCAGCTCACCTCGCCTTTCGGCTCATAGGCGGCCGCATCCAGCGGTGAGTTTTTCTGGATATACTCTTTCAGCACTTCGGCATCGATAAAACCGGTATTCACATAACCCGGCTTATTGTCGATATGCGGATAGCCGTCGCCGCCGGTACCGTTAAAACTCAGCGTCGCCATCCGGTAAGTCTTCGTCGGATCGACCGGTTCGCCTTTGATTTTCAAATCATTCAGCTTGCCGTCTTTCGCCACGAAACTGACGTTGGCGAACTGCGGATAGGCGCCGGAATCTGGTTTCATCTGCGCCACGGCGGTCAGATATTCCGTCACTTCCTTGCCACTCATATCGACATACACCAGCACGTTGCCGAACGGCTGCACCTTCATGACATCTTTATAGGTAATGTCCCCGGCCTCGATGGAGTCACGAATACCGCCGCCGCTCATCACGGCAAAATCGGCATTGCTACGCGCCATTTGCGCCGCCAGCAGCAGACGTCCCATATTAGTCTGCACGAAACGCACCTTGCTGCGATCGCCTTCAAGATGTCCGTTCACGCTGCCCACTTTGACCTGAAGCTGGGCTTTGCCTTTATTCTGGAATGGCGTCAGCAGCGACATCATCTGCGGGTTTTCCGGTATTTGCGGCGTATAGAGCACCCGTTCGCTCTGGCCGTTATCATAGGTCACCTTCTTCTTCAGGTTGACCGGGATCAGCTGATAGTGCACCAGCTTCATCTCGCCGTTGCGGAACTCAAAATCGGCGCGGCCGACATATTTCCCCCACTCATGCGCCTGCACGATCCAGATCCCGTTCTGTCTGTCCGGCGCGCACGGCGTGCCCGGCACATAATCGACCTGTTTTTTATTCTCAGAAGCCATACAGACCGGATCCTGCGAATGGCCGCCGACGATCATCGCCAGCGCTCCTGCTGGCAGGCTGCGCGCCATTTCAACATCGCCCGGGGCATTAGAACCATGATTTCCGTTGTCATAATGGCCCATGTGAGTGGTTGCCAGAATCACATCCGGTTTTTCATTTTGCTGCAGTTCCTGGATAACCAGTTTGGCCTCGTCCGCCGGTTTGCGGAATTCGATGTCGGTGAAATACTCCGGGTTGCCTATCTTCGCCGTGTCATCGGTGGTCAGGCCAATGACCGCGATTTTTAACCCGCCGCGTTTGAACAGCGCCCAGGGTTTAAACAGACGCTCACCGGTACTTTTTTGGTAAATATTGGCGGAGAGGAATGGAAACTTTGACCACTTTTCCTGCTGGCGTAACACGCTGAGCGGGTTATCAAACTCGTGGTTACCTACCGCCATCGCATCATAACCAATCAGGTTCATGCCGCGAAAATCTGGCTCCGCATCCTGTAAATCGGACTCCGGTACGCCGGTATTAATATCGCCGCCGGATAACAGCAGAACGCTGCCGCCCTCAGCGGCGACCTCTTTGCGAATCCCGTCGACCAACGTCTTTTGCGCCGCCAGCCCATATTCGCCGTAATCATTACGCCAGAAATGCCCGTGGTGATCGTTGGTATGCAGAATAGTAATTTTATAGGTTTTATCCTGCTCATAAGCCCGTGCAGATAAGCTTCCCAGAGACAGTGCGGTAAATAGCCCCAATGCCACCGCCCGTTTTAAAAAATGCATCTTTCTCTCCCTGACTTAATAAACAAGTGCCGAAAGTATAGCGAGTTACGTCGACAGGCAAATATGTTTTGCGCATTGAGTCTTCCTTCACACCTCAGGGACAGGTATGTTAGGCAGATAATAATTTCATCTGCATCCACAATGACGCTCTTAAAGTGAACCTATGGCGACGAATCAGACTGTTCAACCCTTATCCGGCCCCGCTGCTGCGCCGCAAAAAGCACGCACCTCGTTTGGTATTCTGGGCGCAATCAGCCTGTCCCATCTGCTGAACGATATGATCCAGTCGCTGATTCTGGCGATTTACCCGCTGCTTCAGTCGGAGTTTTCCCTGACCTTCGTGCAAATCGGGATGATCACCCTGACCTTCCAACTGGCCTCTTCGCTGCTTCAGCCGGTGGTCGGCTACTGGACCGATAAACATTCGATGCCATGGTCGCTGCCGATCGGCATGTGTTTTACGCTCTGTGGCCTGGTTTTGCTGGCGCTGGCGGGGAGTTTTGGCACGGTCCTGCTTGCCGCCGCGCTGGTGGGTACCGGTTCTTCGGTCTTCCACCCGGAATCGTCGCGCGTGGCGCGGATGGCCTCCGGCGGCCGTCACGGACTGGCGCAGTCGCTATTCCAGGTTGGCGGTAACTTTGGTAGCTCTCTGGGCCCGCTGCTGGCGGCGGTGATTATCGCGCCCTACGGCAAAGGTAACGTCGCGTGGTTCGTCCTGGCCGCGCTGCTGGCCATCGTCGTGCTGTCGCAAATCAGTCGCTGGTATGCCGCGCAGCATCGGATGAATAAAGGTAAACCGAAGGCCGTCGTCGCCAGTCCGCTGCCGAAAAACAAAGTGATTCTGGCGGTCAGCATCCTGCTGATGCTGATTTTCTCGAAATATTTCTATATGGCGAGTATCAGCAGCTATTACACCTTTTATTTGATGCATAAATTCGGATTATCGATCCAGAATGCACAAGTTCATCTGTTTATTTTCCTGTTTGCCGTTGCCGCAGGTACAGTGATTGGCGGGCCAGTTGGCGATAAGATTGGGCGTAAATATGTAATTTGGGGCTCGATCCTCGGCGTAGCCCCCTTTACCCTCGTTTTACCCTACGCCACGCTGGAGTGGACGGGGATTTTGACCATGATCATTGGATTTATCCTCGCCTCGGCATTTTCGGCTATTCTGGTCTACGCTCAGGAGCTGTTACCGGGGCGTATCGGCATGGTTTCCGGTCTGTTTTTCGGTTTCGCATTTGGTATGGGGGGTCTCGGAGCCGCCGTTCTGGGGCTGTTAGCGGACCACACCAGTATCGAGCTGGTTTATAAAATCTGTGCTTTCCTGCCACTTATCGGCATATTGACGATATTCCTTCCTGACAACCGTCAAAAATCCTGATTATCCGGCGGCTAAAGTGAAACTTTGGCCGCGGTAATCCCTTATCCTGCCAGCACTCGCGCTCATTAGCTGCCGTAGTTTTCCGATCTGTGCCTTTTTGCAGTTAAATTCCACTTTTCTGCATAATTCAACAATTATTCATAAACAAAATGGCTAAAACTGTCATAAACTATTACTCGGTTTTTTAGGTTTAGACACCGCACCATCCGCATTGCAGCACGGCAGCGAGAGTGCATCCCTGGGTGCATAAATCCCCCGGAGAACGGCGCTCCGGCCTGCAGGATGGCGTGTTTAATACTGAAAATGGATTGGCTCACCACATACAAGGAGACGGAATGCACCACGCAACACCGCTTATCACCACCATTGTCGGTGGGCTCGTACTCGCTTTTATCTTCGGCATGATTGCCAATAAGCTGCGCATTTCGCCACTGGTGGGCTATCTATTAGCAGGCGTGTTATCCGGTCCCTTTACACCCGGCTTCGTTGCCGATACCAAACTGGCGCCGGAGCTGGCTGAGCTGGGCGTCATATTGCTGATGTTCGGCGTCGGGCTGCACTTCTCCTTAAAGGATTTGATGGCGGTAAAGTCGATAGCCATTCCCGGCGCGATTGCCCAGATAGCCGTGGCAACGCTGCTGGGTATGGCGCTTTCTGCCGTGCTGGGCTGGTCGCTGATGACCGGCATCGTATTTGGCCTGTGTCTCTCTACCGCCAGTACCGTGGTGCTGCTGCGCGCGTTGGAAGAACGGCAGCTTATTGATAGCCAACGAGGGCAGATAGCCATCGGCTGGCTTATCGTCGAAGATTTAGTGATGGTTCTGACGCTGGTTCTGCTGCCGGCCGTCGCCGGTATGGCGGAAAAAGGCAATGTTGGCCTGGCGTCGCTGGCCGTCGATATGGGGATCACCATCGGCAAAGTGATCGCCTTTATCGCCATTATGATGCTGGTGGGCCGTCGTCTGGTACCGTGGATTATGTCCCGCAGCGCCGCCACCGGCTCCCGCGAACTGTTTACCCTGTCGGTGCTGGCCCTCGCTCTCGGGATCGCCTTCGGTGCGGTTGAGCTGTTCGACGTCTCCTTTGCGCTTGGCGCATTTTTCGCCGGAATGGTGCTGAACGAATCCGAACTCAGCCACCGCGCCGCGCACGATACGCTGCCGCTGCGCGATGCGTTCGCCGTGCTGTTCTTTGTCTCCGTGGGCATGCTGTTTGATCCGATGATCCTGCTGGAGCAACCGCTGGCGGTGCTGGCGACGCTGGCTATCATTATCTTCGGTAAGTCGGTGGCCGCCTTTTTCCTCGTGCGGATGTTCGGCCACTCGCCGCGCACCGCGCTGACTATCGCCGCCAGCCTCGCGCAAATCGGTGAGTTCGCCTTTATCCTTGCCGGGCTTGGCATGGCGCTGAATCTGCTGCCGCAGGCCGGACAAAATCTGGTCCTGGCCGGGGCGATTATCTCCATCATGCTTAACCCGGTGCTGTTCGCCGTGCTGGAAAAATACCTCGATAAAACCGAGACGCTGGACGAGCAGACCTTCGAAGAAGTGCTTGAGGAAGAGAAGCAGATTCCGGTCGATATTTGCAACCACGCGCTGCTGGTGGGCTTTGGCCGCGTCGGGAGCCTGCTGGGCGAAAAGCTGATGGCCCAGGGGATTCCGCTGGTGGTTATCGAAACCTCACGTACCCGCGTCGATGAGCTGCGCGCGCGCGGTATTCGCGCGGTGCTGGGCAATGCGGCGAATGAAGAGATCATGAATCTGGCGCATCTGGACTGCGCCCGCTGGCTGCTGCTGACCATTCCCAACGGCTATGAAGCGGGGGAAATCGTCGCTGCCGCCCGCGAGAAATGCCCGAATATCGAGATTATCGCCCGGGCGCATTATGACGATGAAGTGGATTACATTACCGAACGCGGCGCGAATCAGGTGGTGATGGGCGAGCGTGAAATCGCACGCGCCATGCTGCTACTGCTGGAGACGCCGCCAGCGGGTGAAGTGGTTACCGGATAATCCCGTTCCCGACGCTACCTTAGCGCCTCTCGGACATCGAGAGGCGTACTCAGCCGGTCCCTGCTGTTGCTACCTTATTCCTCTCTCGCGGCGCAAGAGGGGAAACGGGTTTAACGCTCCCAGTATGCCTCTTCCAGACTATCTTCTCGTTCCGGCAGGCCGCGAGTTAAACGCGGAGAGTGCTGGTTCAATACCTGATAGCTGACGCGGTTCGCGTATTTGCATACCTGCGCCAGCGACGAGTAGGTCAGCCACTTGCACTTGTGCTTGCTGGAGTTTGGTACGTTATTACGGTGATAGTTATTGGCGGTAATATCGTGCAGCAGCGCCGCCAGCGCCCCGTCACCGGCACCGTTGGTATTCATAATTTTCTCAGGCCCCCCCATATACGGCGCGATATGCGAGTAAATCCGTAAAGGGTTCACGCAATCCTGATGACGCATTGCGCGGCTAAACTCATACTGGTTGAATTCGGCGATCGCCCCCGGCAGCAGCGGATGCTGGGTTTTACGTTTGGCCTCGTCTTCCGTAAAGCTGGCCATATACAGCCCCGCAGGTCCGGCGGTACACAGTACCAGGTCCACCCACTCCAGCGCCTTATCCGAAGCCAGCAGCGGATCGGACAGCCCGGTCAGCGCTTCAGCTTCTTCTTCATTCATCGCCAGAATAGAGACGTTCTCCTTGAGGAACTGCTGCCACCATTGCGGGTTATCGGCAATGACATACTTCGTTCCCAGCGTCAGCACCACCGGCACATCATGCTTTTTGGCATACTCGATGGCTTTCATCGTCGCGTCCGGCATCGGCTCGCCGGGCTTGCAGCGCACCAGATAGGAGGTCAGCACCAGCGCAGAGGCGCCGGCAATCACCTCTTCAGGAATGCTTTCCGGACGCAGCTTATTCATGTGGCCCGGACTGATGGCAAAGGTGCGTTCGCCCGCGTCGCTAATCAGGGTAAAGCAGCGGCCAATAGCCCCGTCGACCCCTTGCAGATAGTTCAGGTCAGTACGACTGGAGGTGTTGCACAGATAGCGATAGGCGTAGCCGCCGATTTCGATGTTGCTGCACATGACGCCCAGCAATACCGAGCGGTCATCCGCCAGCACCGAGTAATTGTGCATGGTATTGCCGATCGTACCACCGGCAAACTGGTGGGTAATTAAATGATTCCGTACCAGCTCCTGATAGAGCGTCTCAGCGACATCATCTTCGATGACCAGCGAATGGCCGGCGCTGAGGCCGTAGCGCACGATAAACGCCTCATCTACTTTGGCTTCGATATCAACCAGCGTTTGATCGATGCCGACCACCCACGCGATGCTGGATTCATTTTCCGGCTGCGTTTGTTGCAGCAGCGGATCGCGGGCATTAACGGGAAAGTAGTGTTTGGATTTGCGTTTACCGGGAAATTTCATAGTGGCGATTTAATGGCAGTGAACAAGCGGGGAATAATAGCATATTCCCCTTGCCGCATGCGATTAGCGATACGGTGCCGTCAGGTTGACCATCATTTCGATATGCGCGCTGTCCGCATTAAGCGCCGGGATATATTCATATTTCTGCCCGCCAGCTTCGAGGAAGACTTCCCGGTTCTGTACCGCAATCTCCTCCAGCGTTTCCAGACAATCGGCAGCAAAGCCCGGACAGATCACCTGAATATGCTTCACGCCCTTCTCGCCCAACATTTTCAAAGTCTCGTCGGTGTAGGGCGTCAGCCACGGCTCGCGGCCAAAGCGCGACTGGAAGGTCATCATGACGCGGTCCGGCGCCAGTCCCAACGCGGAGACCAGCTCGCGGGTGGTATCGCGGCAGCGCTGTGGGTAATCATCGCCTTCATGGGCAAAACGCTGCGGGATGCCGTGATAAGAAAGCAGCAGCACATCCGGTTCGCCGTGCATGGCAAACGATGCGCGCACGCTGGCGGCCAGCGCATCGATATAGCTGGCATCATCGGCATAATCGCGAATAAAGGAGATACCCGGGATGGCCCGTTTTTTAGCCAGAATTCTCGCCAGTTCATCCCACACGGCTGCCACGGTGGAGCAGGAGTACTGCGGATACAGCGGCAGCACCACGATGTGGTCAACGCCCTGGGCCAGCAGTTCATCCACCGCGCTTTCCAGCGCAGGCGAACCGTAGCTCATGCCTAAGGCAACCGGCGTATCGGGTAGACGCGCGGCCAGCGCCTGCTGCTGTCGACGGCTGTAAACCATCAGCGGCGAGCCCTCTTCCATCCACACGGACTGATAAAGTTTCGCGACCCGCGGCGCGCGCAGGGGCAGTATCACGCCGCGCAGGAGCGGCCACCACAGCAGACGGGGCGTATCAACTACCCGCTTGTCGCTGAGAAATTGTCGCAGATAGCGCTTCACCGCAACGGGCGTGGGCGCATCGGGAGTGCCTAAGTTGGCTAACAAGATACCTGTTTTCGTCTGATGCATGACCGCCTCTTAACCATTTGAATCGCTGACAATTGTAGCTGAAATGGCGCTAAACGGAACCAATCATAGAAAAAGGTAGAATGAGAGATGTTCTCATCCCACCGTAGCAGGATGAGAACCAACGGGATTAACCGAGGATTTTTTCCAGTTCAACGCGCACGTCGGCAACGGCTTTGGTACCGTCAACCTTCGCGTACCGGGTGTTGCCCGCTTCAGCTTCTTTCTGATAGTAACCGATCAGCGGCGCCGTCATCTGATGGTATTCCACCAGGCGCTTACGGACGGTCTCTTCCTGGTCATCCTTACGAGTGGTCAGCTCTTCGCCGGTCACGTCGTCTTTGCCTTCAACCTTCGGCGGGTTGAATTTGATGTGGTATACGCGACCGGAAGCCGCGTGAACGCGACGACCAATGATACGGTCAACGATCAGTTCGTCCGGCACATCAAATTCCAGAACGTAATCAACGGCGATACCCGCTTCTTTCATGGCGTCAGCCTGCGGAATGGTGCGCGGGAAGCCATCGAGCAGGAAACCGTTACGGCAATCTTCCTGGGTGATACGCTCTTTCACCAGCGCAATAACCAGTTCGTCAGTCACCAGCTTGCCAGCGTCCATGATGTCTTTGGCCTGTTTGCCCAGCTCGGAGCCAGATTTCACCGCAGCGCGCAGCATGTCACCGGTAGAGATTTGCGGAATTCCGTATTTCTCCATGATGAACTGAGCCTGAGTTCCTTTACCCGCGCCCGGAGCGCCAAGCAGAATAATACGCATTACGAAAATCCCCTCAAAAGTTGATTCAATTTTTCAAAAAGCGCTAAACGATACCACCAGAATGCGGATGGCTCAAGGAAGGCAGAGCGGCTGAAACGGTTAATGGAAGGTTTATTTTGCCTGAAAGGCAGATTTTACGCTATCGGAGGAGGCGTCCACACCGGCCAGACCGGTGTGGACAAACAACAAAGGGATCAGGAAGCCAGCAGCTGGTTCATGCGGCGAATAAACTGGTTAGGATCTTCCAGGGTACCGCGTTCAGCCAGCAGGGCCTGATCGAGCAGCAGCTCGACCCACTCACCGAACTGCGCGTTATCCTGAGTATCGGCGGCACGTTTCACCAGCGGGTGCGCCGGGTTCAGTTCGAAAATGTACTTCACTTCCGGCGCAGACTGACCCGCAGCGGCAAACAGCTTCGCCATCTGGGTGCTCATTTCGTCCGCATCGGTGGTGACAATCGCCGGGGTGTCGGTCAGACGGTGCGTCAGACGGACCTCTTTCACCCGCTCGCCCAGCAGCGTTTTCACGCGCTCAACGAACGGTTCCAGCGCCTTTTCGGCCTCTTTGGTGCTTTCGTCGACCTCATCCGCCAGCTTATCCAGCGATTCGTCGGCTTTCGCGACCGACTGGAACGCCTTGCCATCGAACTCGGTCAGGTAGCTCATCATCCACTCGTCGATGCGGTCAGAAAGCAGCAGTACTTCGATGCCTTTCTTACGCAGCAGCTCGAGGTGCGGGCTGCTCTTCGCCGCGGCATAGCTGTCGGCGGTGATGTAGTAGATCTTCTCCTGCCCTTCTTTCATGCGCGAGACATACTCTTCCAGCGACACGCTCTGCGCGGCGGAATCGGTATGGGTAGAGGCGAAACGCAGCAGCTTCGCAATCGTCTGCTGATTCGCGCTGTCCTCCGCCGGGCCTTCTTTCAGCACCAGGCCAAACTGCTGCCAGAAGGTCTGATATTTTTCCGCGTCGTCTTTGGCCAGTTTTTCCAGCATCTGCAGCGCGCGTTTGCTCAGGGCGGTGCGCAGGTTGCGGGTGACGCTGCTGTCTTGCAGAATTTCACGCGACACGTTCAGCGGCAGATCGTTGGAGTCGACAAGGCCGCGGACAAAGCGCAGATAGTTCGGCATGAACTGCTCGGCTTCATCCATGATGAAGACGCGCTGCACGTACAGCTTCAGGCCATGCTTGTGATCGCGGTTCCACATATCCCACGGCGCCTGCGACGGGATGTACAGCAGGCTGGTGTACTCCTGCTTGCCTTCCACGCGGTTGTGGCTCCAGGTCAGCGGATCGCTGTAGTCGTGGGCTATGTGTTTATAGAATTCGTTATATTCGTCGTCTTTGATTTCCGACTTATTACGCGTCCACAGCGCCTGGGCCTTGTTGATTTTCTCCCAGGAGATCACCGTTTCACCGTCAACCTCTTCGCGCTTTTCAATCTCTACCGGCAGCGCGATATGATCGGAATATTTGCTGATGATCGAACGCACGCGCCAGTCGTTGAGGAAATCATCCTCGCCTTCACGCAGGTGCAGGGTAATTTCAGTGCCGCGATCGGCTTTGGTGATATCGGCAACGGTGTAATCGCCTTCGCCGGCAGACTCCCAGAACACGCCATTTTCCGCGCTATCGCCCGCCGCGCGGGTGCGCACGGTGACTTTATCGGCCACGATAAACGCCGAGTAGAAGCCGACGCCAAACTGGCCAATCAGCTGGCTGTCTTTCGCCTGATCGGAGCCCATGGATTCGAGGAACGATTTGGTGCCGGATTTGGCAATCGTCCCAAGGTGGTCAATCACCTCATCGCGATTCATCCCGATGCCATTATCGGCGATGGTCAAAGTGCGGTTATCTTTGTCAAAAGAGACGCGCACGCGCAGCTCGCCGTCGCCTTCATACAGGTCCGGCTGGGACAGCGCGCGGAAACGCAGCTTGTCGGCCGCATCGGAGGCGTTGGAAATCAGTTCACGCAGGAAAATTTCTTTATTGGAATAAAGAGAATGGATCATCAGGTGCAGAAGCTGTTTAACCTCTGACTGAAAACCACGAGTTTCTTGTCCTTTCATCTAAATCAACCTCAACAATGCCATTGTTAATGGTAAAAAAACCGATGAAGGGGAGATGGGGACTGGGGGAGAAATTTTCAAGCGGGGGCGCCAAAAAGCGCCTCCGTTTGGTTAAAAACGAATCTTGTGCCGGCCGGCAAGGGAGTGCGACAGCGTGGTGCCGTCAACCATCTCCAGCTCGCCGCCTACCGGTACGCCGTGGGCGATACGGCTGGCTTCCACACCATACTGCGCGCAGAGTTCGGCGATGTAGTTGGCGGTCGCTTCGCCTTCCACCGTCGGGTTGGTGGCGAGGATCACTTCCCGCATCGATTCGTCGCGCAGGCGCTGCTCCAGACGATCGAGCCCGATATCGTCCGGCCCGATGCCATCAAGCGGCGACAGGTGGCCCATCAGGACAAAGTAGCGCCCGGAAAACTGCCCGGTCTGCTCAATGGCGTAGATGTCTGCGGGGCTTTCCACCACGCAAATCTGGCCGTTTTCACGGCGGCGCGGGTTGCTGCAAATATTGCACACCTCCTGCTCGGTGAAGGTGCGGCAATCGGCGCAGTGGCCGATTTCCGACATCGCGCGCGTCAATGACTGCGCCAGACGCATCCCGCCGCTACGATCGCGCTGAAGTAGCGTAAACGCCATGCGCTGCGCTGACTTCGGGCCAACGCCCGGCAGGCAGCGCAATGCTTCCATAAGCTGAGTTAACAGCGGGCTGGTTTGCATCAGAACGGCATCTTAAAGCCAGGCGGCAGCTGCATGCCGGAGGAGACGGAAGCCATCTTCTCTTTCTGGGTCTCTTCAATACGGCGCGCCGCATCGTTGAACGCCGCAGCGACAAGATCTTCCAGCATATCTTTGTCGTCTTCCAGAAGGCTCGGGTCAATTTCCACGCGACGGCAGTTATGCGCGCCGTTAATGGTCACTTTAACCAGACCTGCGCCGGATTCGCCGGTCACTTCCAGCTGCGCGATCTCTTCCTGCATTTTCTGCATTTTGTCTTGCATCTGCTGGGCCTGCTTCATCAGGTTACCCAGACCGCCTTTTCCACCAAACATAGGCTTCTCTCTCAGTAAGTCATCGTTAAGGATGCTGACCGCAAGTCAAACTTGCAATCAAATGGGGCGGATACTCTCTTCATCCAGATCCGCATCGAAGAACCGGCGCAGCGTCTGGATGTTGTTATCCGCAATAATCGCGTCACGCGCTTGCGCGAGCTTCTCTTCATAAATTGCCTGCCGCCACTCCAGCGGCGTGCGCATCGCAGGATTATCGTCTTCCACGATGGTCAATTCAACCGCTGAACCGTACAACACGCCGAGCGCTTCAGCCAACTTTTGCTGCGCGCCAGCGGAATTGAGATGCCGCTGGCTCGGACGCAGATGCAGGCAGATACGACTACCGTCCTGCTCTTTCCACGCGTTCAGCGCCACCTGCTCTACCAGTTTCGGCACCACCAGCTGGTTAACTTCCGCCGCCCAGCCGTCGCGTTCGACCGCTTCCAGCGCCAGTTTTGCCGCCAGCTCCGGCGTTTTTTCATGCTCCAGCGCTTTCTTCAGCGCCTTCGGCGTCGCGACCTCTTCTTTCACCGTTTCGACAATCGTCGTCGCTTTCCAGCGATAGGCTTCTTTTTTGGCCGGAACCTTTTCCTGCACCGCAGCAACGGCCGGACGGGACTGCACGCGCTCGGTGATTGAACTCAGTCGCTCCAGCGCAGCGTTATTCACCGGCCGCGCGCGGGATGCGGCTGCCGGTTCACTCTTTTTTGGACTGGGTGCTCCCTGGTTGCGCTGCAGATGACTGCGTGCCGCCAGTACCTGACTGGTGGTTTGCGGCAGATTCTGCGGCGGCGGCTGTACCGGCGGAGCGGAGACGGGCGCCGCCTGCACAGGCGCGGACGGCGTTGCCGGTAGCGGCCTCACCTCGGGTTCCGGCAGCGGCGCCTGCGGATGGAATGCCAGCGCGCGCAGCAGCGTCATTTCCACCCCCATACGCCTGTCCGGCGCATACGGCAGCTCTTTGCGGCCAATCAGGAGCGTCTGATAGTACAATTGTATATCGGTAGGCGGCACGGTGCGCGCGAGTTCACGCATCCGCAGCTCCACCGCGGCCATATCGGCGCCCAGCGCCGAAGGAGAGAGCTGAACCATCGCAATGCGGTGCAGCAGACTCTGCATTTCAACCAGCAGCGCTTCCCACTCAACGCCGCGGGAGGCCGCTTCGTTGACCCCCGCCATAACGCGTTCGCCATCGGCCGCCACCAGCGCCTCAATTAACGACAGCGCCTGATCGTCGTCGAGGGTGCCGAGCATCGTACTGACCGACTCCGCCGTCAGACGACCATCGCCGCTGGCAATCGCCTGATCGGTCAGGCTTAAGGCATCGCGCAGGCTGCCGTCCGCCGCGCGCGACAGCAGCTGCAGCGCGCGGGATTCAAAAGCAATCTGCTCTGCGCCGAGAATATGCTCAAGCTGATGGCGGATCTGTTCGACATCCAGCGCCTTAAGATGGAACTGCAGACAACGCGACAGGATAGTCACCGGCAGCTTCTGCGGATCGGTGGTCGCCAGCAGGAATTTGACGTGCGCAGGCGGCTCCTCCAGCGTTTTTAACAACGCGTTGAAGCTGTGGCGCGACAGCATGTGGACTTCATCGATCAGGTAGACTTTAAAGCGGCCACGGGCCGGCGCATACTGGACATTGTCCAGCAGGTCGCGGGTATCTTCGACTTTGGTACGGGAAGCGGCATCAATCTCAATCAGATCGACAAAGCGCCCCTGCTCTATTTCGCGGCAGTTATCGCACACGCCGCACGGCGTGGCAGTAATACCGGTTTCACAGTTCAACCCTTTTGCGAGCAAGCGCGCGATGGAGGTTTTTCCTACCCCGCGAGTGCCGGAAAAGAGATAAGCGTGATGAATGCGCCCTAACGATAAGCCATTCGCCAGTGCGGTCAGCACATGTTCCTGGCCGACGACGTCAGCAAAGGTTTGTGGGCGCCATTTACGGGCTAAGACCTGATAACTCATGGGCTGGCTCTGAAACGCTGGAAGGTGAAATCACGAGGGGTCATGCTATCACAGCCCCGCCCGATCGGCGAGGCTATGTCTCGGGAAATGCTTAGTGGCCCGGGAATGGAACCAGGCTATAACAGTGAATGCCCGCTTTCTCAAGACGCTGTTCGCCGCCCAGATCAAACAGGTTGATAATAAACGCGGCATCATGAACCTCACCGCCCAGACGACGGATCAGCTTCACGGTGGCGTCAATGGTGCCGCCGGTGGCCAGCAGATCGTCAACGACGAGAACTTTATCGCCTGCTTTGATCGCATCGACATGAATTTCCAGCTGATCGGTACCGTATTCAAGCTCGTAGCTCTCGGCAATGGTTTCACGCGGCAGCTTGCGCGGTTTACGTACCGGCACAAAACCCACACCCAGCGCCAGCGCAACCGGAGCGCCAAACAGAAAACCGCGCGCCTCGGTGCCCACCACTTTGGTGATACCGGCGTTTTTATAACGCTCGGTCAGCAGCTCAATGCTTAACGCATAGGCTTTCGGGTCTTCCAGCAAGCTGGTGACATCGCGGAAAAGAATACCCGGTTTCGGATAGTCCTGAATGCTTTGGATGCTGCTTTTTAGATATTCAAGCTGCTGTGCAGTTGCGGTCATAAGTTTATGCCTGATAAAAACGGTGTTACTCACGGGCAGGCCAGACGGGTCAAAGAAACATTTGATTAACCTTTGACCAGGCGTGCCCGCGCTCGAAAACGCTCGAATTTACTGTCTGTAAGCGACAATTGCAACACTCATTATGGTGCATCAGTGCTTTTGTTGCGTCGCGTCAACAACCGGAATACGCCACATAAATATCAACAGGCAGGCCAGAATCACCAGCAGCATGATGCGAACCCACGTAAGCTTAACCAGCCACAGCGACACGCCGAAGGTCAGCAGAATCATCACGATTGCCCGCGGCCTGGCGCCGGGCGGCATCGCACGGTATTGCTGCCAGTGGCGAAGATAGCCGCCGAACCAGGAACGGTGCAGCAGCCAGTGGTGAAAGCGCGGTGAAGACCGGGCAAAACACCAGGCCGCCAGCAGTATAAACGGGGTGGTCGGCAATAAAGGCAAAAAGACGCCCAGCGTCCCCAGCACTACCGCCAGCCAGCCTATGATGATTAAAATGATACGTGGCATAATGCGAATCGTTATCAGCAAAGAGGGCTACTGTAGCACAGTTGTCTATCAGACCAGGGAGGAGTTATTTGAAAACAACCCGGCTTTTACACACGCTGGAAAATCAGTTGGCTCAGCTGGCCGCGCAGGTTGCGCCGCTGGCGCATCATGCTACGCTCAGCGCCCGCTTCGATCGCCAGCTGTTCCGTACTCGCAGCACCCTGATGCAGGACTGTCTCAAGGAGGCGCAGCAGCACTTTTCCGAGCTGCGGCAGGCCGTTGAGCAGCAGCAGCTTCCGCAGGTCGCCTGGCTGGCGGAGCGGCTGGTCGCGCAGGTTGCCGCCCTCAGCCGGGAGGCGGCAACCTGGCCGCTACGCAGCTGGGACAGCGCCTCGCCCGGGGTGAACCGCTGGCAGCGGCGGCGGCTTCAGCATCAGGAGTACGAACGTCGACTGCTGGCGATGCGCAACGATCGCCAGCATCAACTGGCGCAGGCGACAACGCTTGAGGAGCAGCAGCGGCTGGCGAAGGAAGTCGATGCCTGCGCCGGGCGTTTAGCGCGCTGTCGCGATGCGCTGGAAAAAATAGAAGGCGTGCTGGCACGCTTAACGCGCTAACAGAAGGAATCACTATGTCGCTGGAAAATGCCCCGGATGAGGTCAAACTGGCCGTTGATTTGATAATGCTGCTGGAAGAGAACCAGGTGTCAGCGCAAACCGTACTGGGGGCGCTGGAGATAATCAAACGTGATTATGAAAACAAACTCAACCGCACCGCACAGACGTCTGATGAAACGGATAACCGCTGACCGACGGCCCGTCGGAAACGGGGCGGCACACTGGCCGCCCCTGCTGAGTCTTAGCCGATAGCCGGAGACGGATCGTCCCCTTTGACCTCACGCTTAAGCTCCGTCACTTCATCCCCTTTTTCGTTACGCAGATGGACTTCCAGCTGGTTGAAGGCGATGTTGATGTCGTTTTCACGGCACAGGCGGTCGATCGCGCGGTTCAGTTCATCGACGGTATAGCTGCGATCGCGCAGTTCGCGCACATATAAACGCAGCTCATGATCCAACGTGCTGGCGCCGAAGGTGGTGAAGAAGACCGATGGCGCGGGCTCCGGCATCACTTTCGGATGCTCGTGCGCCGCCTGCAGCAGCACTTCCTTGACCTTATCCAGATCGGAGCCGTACGCAACGCCGATGCGGATCACCACCCGGGTTACGGTGTCGGACAGCGACCAGTTGATCAGCCGTTCGGTCACAAACGCTTTGTTCGGGATGATCACCTCTTTGCGGTCAAAGTCGGTAATGGTCGTGGCGCGAATGCGGATCTTGCTGACGGTACCGGAGAAGGTGCCGATCGTCACCGTATCGCCGATGCGTACCGGACGTTCGAAGAGGATAATCAGGCCGGAAACAAAGTTACCAAAAATCTCCTGCAAACCAAAGCCCAGACCCACCGACAACGCGGCCGCCAGCCACTGCAGCTTGTCCCACGAAACGCCCAGCGCGCCAAAGACCGTCATCGCACCGATAGCGATAATCGCGTAGTTGAGGATCGAGGTAATGGCGTAGGACGTCCCCTGGCGCATGTTGAGCCGCGAGAGGATCAGCACTTCCAGCAGACCGGGTAAGTTGCGGATCAACGCCCAGGCGACCATGGACGCGACGATCGCGAACAGCAGGCTGCCCATCGTCACGCTGCGCACCACGCTGGCTCCCGCCTCGGTGCCGTTGTAGTGCCACAATGTGATGCTGTCGAGATAGGCGAACACGGTGATCAGATCGGACCAAATCGCCCAGAATACGACGCCAAACAAGGCGACCATCACCAGCATGGTAATGCGCAACGTTTGCTGGTTGACCTGCTCCAGCGCAATCGTCGGCTCTTCCTGCGGCTCACCCCCTTCCGCCCCCTCTTTGACCATATGCTGACGACGGGCCAGCGCGCGCCGCCAGGCAATACGCCGCGCGGCAACACTCAGGCCGCGCAATACGGTCTGGTACAGCAGATTCCACAGCATCACCAGGTAGACGGTTTCAATCCAGCGACCGGCCAGACGCAGGGTGGTATAGAAGTAGCCGGTTGCCGTCAGCACCATCAGCGCGACCGGCACAATCGAGAGCACGGTGACGGTGAGAAGACGCAGGCTGTGCGACTCTTTATCACGCCAGCTGTCGCGACACATCGGCCACACCAGTACCGCGATCAGCAGCAGATTGAGCAGGATAACGAACTGCCCCAGCACGTCATCCATCAGATTCAGCGGCGACAGCTCGGAGACCACCGACCAGAAATTCAGCGGCAGCAGCGCAAGACTGACGCGCACAATTTGCCGACGCCAGTGGCTGGTCAGGTGCGGCGGCATATTAAAGTGGCTTACCGCGACGCCGTCTTTTTCCAGCACCTTCCAGCACAGGCCAAACACCAGCCAGAACAGCGCCAGTTTTTTACTGTATGCCCACAGTAGCCCGCTGATGTTCAGCTGCATCGTCAGCAGAATCAGCCCTACCGCCAGGATCAGCAGCACGACAGGCAAGGCGCGGATCAGGTCGATCAGAATCGCTTTAGGCGTATGGAGCTGCGTGTCGTTACGCAACTGGCCGACCTGCGAGGCCAGCCGGGCCTGGTAATTCCGTAACCACTGCAGGCGCCAGCGGATCAGGCCAGCAATCAGCAGCAGCGGCAGACCGGCAAGGAAGGCAACAAACACCGCCGGCCACGCTTTCTCCCAGTTTACGGTGATTTTCATCGCCTTAAACTGCCCTTTCAGCGCTTCCGGGAAGGATTTAATCCACTCCCAGTCCATCGGTTTATTGCTATTTACCCAGAAAATCTGCTGGGTCAGGATGGCTTTCAGGTTGCTGGAGACGCTCATTAACTGCTGCTGGTTGATCTGCAGGTTAATCGCCATCATCAGCTGATTGCCGAGCTGCTTGTTAAACTGGTCGAGCAGTTCGCGGCGCATATCCACGATGTCCAGCAGGGCATTGTGTACGTCAGGGGTCACGTCACTGCTGTGCCCTTCTTCCAGTTTGGCGACGAACGCATCGCTCTGGAACAGCGCATCGCGCTGCTGGTTGACCTCGAACTGTTCAAGACGCAAATCGGCAATACGGTTGGTCATATCTTCCAGCTCGTCCGCCGACGGCAGCGTCTGCTGCTGCTGGTAAAGGATGCGCGACAGTAACAGGCTCCCTTTGAGGACGGAAATCTGCTCTTTGATATCACGTTCAGATTGCAGCGCCCGATCGAGCCAGTTTTTCACTTTAATGTTGCGCTGCACCAGCTGATTGCCGTTCTCAGTCGCCGCGATAAGCTTCTGGCTCAGCTGATGGTTAATATCCAGCTCTTGTTGGACCAGCGGGTTGGACTGGATACGCGCCGTCTCATCCGGCGTGACCGCTTCCTGAGCGGTTTTTTCCGTTAGCGTCAGGCGCTTGCTGTTAACCGCTTCCTGCAGCAATTGCAACTGATGTTCGAGACGATTACTGTTGGCGCTGACGTAGTCCCGTTGCTTTTGCAGCGTATCCTGCAATACGGTGTTACCTTCGAGGCTCTTGCGCTGCTGCTCAATTTGCGCGTTAAGCAGCGCCTGCTGCGCCAGCAGTAATCCCTGCTGGCTTGGGCGCAGGGCTCCGTCACCGGTGGTGGTGCCGTTCAGACGGTTGCGTATCTGCTGTAGCTGCTGGGAAGCCGCATACATCGCATTTTGCACGCGCTCCGGCTGGGTTTGCAGGGAAACCAGCTGACCGTTGTAGGTCGCCAGATCGTTCTGCGCGCTTTGCAGATCGTCCAGCGTCTGGGAGAGACGAGATTCCAGCTGCCGCAAAGAGAGCGTGCTGAGCGTTTTCCGCGTCGCCTCATCATCCGGCACCTCGCTTAACGCATTCAGGCTATCGACCGCCTGACGCATCTTCGCCGGTGCCTGATCAACCTGTTGCCGCAGCTGAGTGGTTTCCGACTTAATCCGCTCAATTTTATCGAGAGCTTCAAGCGTCTGCACCAGGTCTTGCTGAACCAGCTTGTCCTGGGGTGTCAGTTCCTTTTGCTTATTTAGCGTATTAAGTTGGTTTTGAATATCAGATCGGTCAGGGACATCGGCAGCCTGAGCTTGATTAACGCTAAGACAGCCGACAAATAACAGCAGTACAATTACAAAAGCGGAAGTGGCATTTCGCCAACGGATAGTATGCAGCATAGTGTTAACATGAGTGGTTGCAATAGCCGGAGAATACCGGGGGTCGTCGCAGCCCGCAGAATAGCACTTCTGCAATCGCACGAATAGCGGCGGCTATCAGCAAACACGCACCTTTTTTATTTTGCCGGCATCGCTAATTGTTTACCTCCGGAGAAGCCCGGAGCGTAGGGCAAAACTGATACATTTCGAGAAGAATGGCCACGTAGTCGCGCGCTTCTTTTTCAAGATCGAATGAATCCGGCGCAAAGAGCCAGTTTTCCATCAGACCGGAGAGATAGCTGCGCATTAAAATCGCCGCCCGGCGGGTTAACAAATTAGCCGGCAGCATATTGGCCGCAATACACTCCTTTAACGTGTGTTCGATACGTTCGTAGCTCTCAAGACATAAGCTACGCTGCGCCTCCTGAACCACTTCCATTTCACCGACAAATTCACACTTATGGAAGATAATTTCCATCATTAACCGCCGCCGCTCTTCTGTCACAGTGGCTTCAAGAACGTGAATTAAGATCCCCCTGACAACTGACAGTGGATCGTTGGGGAATTTTGCCCGATACTCAACTTCAAGATCGCTAATACTTGCGTCCGACAACACCCATATTTCATTAAATAAATCTGATTTATTCTTGAAATGCCAGTAGATAGCCCCCCTCGTTACCCCGGCAGCTTTTGCAATTGCTGCCAACGAGGTAGATGATACGCCTTGCTGCGAAAACAGACGCAGAGCAACATCCAGAATGTGTTGCCGGGTTTCAAGTGCCTGTTGTTTGGTTTTTCGTGCCATAGGTCGATGAGTTTACAGAGGTTGCGTTTACATACATTTGTGAATGTATGTACCATAGCATGACCATAACAGAAACACAGTAGTGGGTTTGTGGTCGTTTGAGCCACTGCACAATTTGAAATTGGACACTCGAGGTTTACATATGAACAAAAACAGAGGGTTAACGCCTCTGGCGGTCGTTCTGATGCTCTCAGGCAGCTTAGCGCTAACAGGATGTGACGACAAACCGGCTCAGCAAGGGGCTCAGCATATGCCGGAAGTCGGTATTGTGACGCTCAAATCCGCACCTCTGCAAATCACCACTGAGCTACCGGGCCGTACCAGCGCCTACCGTATTGCAGAAGTCCGTCCTCAGGTAAGTGGCATTATTCTGAAACGTAACTTTACGGAAGGTGGCGACATCCAGGCCGGCGTGTCCCTTTATCAGATTGATCCGGCAACTTACCAGGCCAGCTATGAAAGCGCGAAAGGCGACTTAGCCAAAGCGCAGGCAGCGGCCAATATCGCGCAGCTGACGGTTAAACGTTATCAGAAACTGCTCGGCACCAAATACATCAGTCAACAGGATTACGATACTGCCGTCGCCAACTCACAGCAGAGCAATGCTGCCGTTGTTGCCGCGAAAGCCGCTGTGGAAACTGCGCGTATTAACCTGGCCTACACCAAAGTGACCTCGCCTATCAGCGGCCGGATTGGTAAATCCGCCGTGACCGAAGGGGCGCTGGTGCAAAACGGTCAGGCCACTGCGCTGGCAACCGTTCAGCAGCTGGACCCTATCTATGTTGATGTGACCCAGTCGAGCAACGATTTCCTGCGTCTGAAACAAGAGCTGGCAAACGGCACGCTGAAACAAGAAAACGGCAAAGCCAAAGTCGAACTGGTGACCAACGACGGGATGAAGTATCCGCAGGGCGGCACGCTGGAGTTTTCTGACGTCACCGTTGACCAGACCACCGGTTCTATCACTTTACGCGCCATCTTCCCGAACCCGGATCACACCCTGTTACCAGGGATGTTCGTCCGCGCGCGTCTGCAGGAAGGGACCAACCCGGATGCCCTGCTGGTTCCACAGCAAGGCGTAACCCGCACGCCGCGTGGTGACGCCAGCGTGATGGTTGTTGGTGAAGGCGACAAGGTCGAGGTTCGTCAGGTCACTGCCACGCAGGCGATTGGCGATAAATGGCTGGTCACCAGCGGAGTGAAATCCGGCGATCGCGTGATTGTCACCGGACTGCAAAAAGTTAAACCAGGCGTGCAGGTTAAAGCGCAGGAAGTAGCCTCTGACGATCAACAGCAAGTTGCCAGCAACGCTCAGTCAGAACAAACCAAGTCTTAACTTAAACAGGAGCCGTTAAGACATGCCTAATTTCTTTATCGATCGCCCCATATTCGCATGGGTGATCGCCATAATCATCATGCTTGCCGGGGGACTTGCGATCCTGAAGCTGCCTGTCGCGCAATATCCCACGATTGCGCCGCCGGCGGTCTCGATCACCGCGACCTACCCTGGTGCTGATGCGAAAACGGTGCAGGATACCGTGACGCAGGTTATCGAACAGAACATGAACGGTATCGATAACCTGATGTACATGTCCTCCAACAGTGACTCAACCGGTACGGTACAGATAACCCTGACCTTCCAGTCTGGTACCAACGCGGACATCGCGCAGGTGCAGGTGCAGAACAAACTGCAGCTCGCCATGCCGCTGCTGCCGCAGGAAGTACAGCAACAGGGCGTGAGCGTGGAGAAATCCTCCAGCAGCTTCCTGATGGTTGTCGGCGTTATCAACACCAACGGCACCATGACGCAGGAGGATATTTCCGACTACGTTGGCGCCAACATGAAAGATGCTATCAGCCGTACGTCCGGCGTGGGCGACGTTCAGCTGTTTGGTTCCCAGTACGCGATGCGTATCTGGATGGATCCGAACAAACTGAACAACTTCCAGCTGACGCCGGTGGATGTGATCAACGCGATTAAAGCGCAGAACGCCCAGGTTGCAGCCGGTCAGTTAGGCGGTACGCCGCCGGTGAAAGGCCAGCAGCTGAACGCCTCGATCATTGCGCAAACGCGTCTGAAATCTGTGGACGAATTTAGTAACATCCTGCTGAAAGTGAACCAGGATGGTTCTCAGGTTCGTCTGCGCGATGTGGCGAAAGTTGAGCTCGGTGGCGAAAACTACGACGTCATCGCTAAGTATAACAACCAGCCGGCCTCCGGTCTGGGTATCAAACTGGCGACCGGTGCGAATGCGCTGGATACGGCAGCGGCCATTCGCGCTGAACTGACGAAAATGGAACCCTTCTTCCCGTCGGGCCTGAAGATTGTATACCCGTATGACACCACGCCGTTCGTGAAGATCTCGATTCATGAAGTGGTTAAAACGCTGGTGGAAGCGATAATCCTGGTCTTCCTGGTGATGTATCTGTTCCTGCAGAACTTCCGCGCCACCTTGATTCCCACCATCGCGGTGCCGGTGGTCTTATTGGGTACCTTCGCCATCCTTGCTATTTTTGGCTTCTCGATAAACACCTTGACCATGTTTGGTATGGTGCTGGCGATAGGCCTGCTCGTCGATGACGCCATCGTGGTGGTGGAAAACGTCGAGCGTGTCATGGCGGAAGAAGGCCTGCCGCCGAAGGAAGCAACCCGCAAATCCATGGGCCAGATTCAGGGCGCGCTGGTCGGTATCGCGATGGTGCTTTCTGCGGTATTTATCCCGATGGCCTTCTTCGGCGGTTCCACCGGTGCGATTTATCGCCAGTTCTCCATCACTATCGTTTCGGCGATGGCGCTGTCGGTGCTGGTTGCATTAATCCTGACCCCGGCGCTGTGCGCCACGATGCTGAAACCCATCGCTAAAGGCGGTCATGGCGAGCATAAAGGCTTCTTCGGCTGGTTTAACCGCATGTTCGATAAGAGCACGCACCACTACACCGATAGCGTAGGTAACATTCTGCGTAGTACCGGTCGTTACCTGGTGCTGTATCTGATCATCGTCGTCGGAATGGCCTGGCTGTTCGTCCGTCTGCCGAGTTCATTCCTGCCGGATGAAGATCAGGGCGTATTCCTGAGCATGGCGCAGCTTCCTGCCGGTGCTACGCAGGAACGTACGCAGAAAGTGCTCGACGAGATGACGGACTACTATCTCACCAAAGAGAAAGCTAACGTTGAATCGGTATTTGCCGTTAACGGCTTTGGCTTCGCGGGTCGTGGCCAGAACACCGGTATTGCGTTCGTTTCTCTGAAAGACTGGAGTGCACGTCCGGGCAGTGAGAACAAGGTGGAAGCGATTACCGGTCGTGCGATGGCCCGTTTCTCGCAGATTAAAGATGCAATGGTCTTCGCCTTTAACCTGCCGGCTATCGTCGAACTGGGTACCGCAACCGGCTTTGACTTCCAGCTGATCGACCAGGCTGGTCTGGGCCATGAAAAACTGACCCAGGCACGTAACCAGCTGTTTGGTGAAGTGGCGCAACACCCTGACCTGCTGGTCGGCGTTCGTCCGAACGGCCTGGAAGATACGCCGCAGTTCAAGGTGGATATCGACCAGGAAAAAGCACAGGCGTTGGGCGTTTCTATCAGTGACATTAATACCACGCTGGGCGCAGCCTGGGGCGGTAGCTACGTCAATGACTTCATCGACCGCGGTCGCGTGAAGAAAGTCTACGTCATGTCCGAAGCGAAATACCGTATGCTGCCGGAAGATATTGGCAACTGGTATGTTCGCGGTAGCAATGGACAGATGGTGCCGTTCTCAGCCTTCTCCACCTCACACTGGGAATATGGTTCACCGCGTCTGGAACGCTATAACGGTCTGCCGTCGATGGAAATCCTCGGTCAGGCGGCTCCGGGCAGAAGTACCGGTGAAGCGATGACGATGATGGAAGAGCTGGCCAAAAAGCTGCCTTCGGGTATTGGCTATGACTGGACCGGTATGTCCTATCAGGAACGTCTGTCCGGCAACCAGGCGCCGGCGCTGTATGCCATCTCGCTGATCGTGGTATTCCTGTGTCTGGCGGCGCTGTATGAAAGCTGGTCGATACCGTTCTCCGTTATGCTGGTTGTCCCGCTGGGGGTTATCGGCGCACTGCTGGCGGCAACGTTCCGTGGTCTGACGAACGACGTTTACTTCCAGGTAGGTCTGCTGACCACCATTGGCCTGTCGGCGAAGAACGCGATACTTATCGTCGAATTCGCCAAAGACCTGATGGATAAAGAAGGCAAAGGTCTGGTTGAAGCGACCCTGGAGGCGGTACGTATGCGTCTGCGTCCAATCCTGATGACCTCGCTGGCGTTTATCCTCGGGGTCATGCCGCTGGTCATTAGCTCTGGCGCAGGTTCCGGCGCACAGAACGCCGTAGGTACCGGCGTAATGGGCGGGATGGTGACGGCAACGGTTCTGGCTATCTTCTTTGTTCCGGTCTTCTTCGTGGTGGTTCGCCGCCGCTTCAGCAAGAAATCGGAAGACATTGAGCACAGCCATCCGACTGAGCACCATTAATCTCTCCATAGAGGGCCGCGCAAGCGGCCCTTTTTTTCGCCCCCGTTTACTGCGGGATTCGTTGAGGAAATTTTGCGGATAGCGTATATTGAAGCGCACGCATTGCTACGGTTTACTTTACATCCTGATATACAATTTCTGGTGATAAGCTTAACTTTGTTTTTATCAGATTATTCTTTTGCCGTTTTACCCTTATCTGAACTAAGAATATTCTTAACCTCAGTGTTATCCGGGTTTAAGATCTGGTTTCAAAGAAAAGAGTCAGCTAAATCGATGATCCATAAGCATTGCTTTGTAGAAGCATCACATTGAATGCCGTGGGATAATAAGTTCAGATATTTTTAAGATAAATTAACGGTGATAATTGTAATTTTTCGTAATAGCACGGTGAAATCTTTTTGAGAGTGGATTATAGTTAAAACAACAGGATTACAATGTATGTGTCAGGTCTGTTAGTCGTGTTCATCCCACAACGGTGCTTGTTAGTCGTCGTTTAAACCACTCAAAAGGGGATGCGTTATGGACGAATACTCGCCAAAAAGACATGATATCGCGCAGCTTCGATTTCTTTGCGAAACCCTGTATCATGACTGCCTTGCAAACCTGGAAGAGAGTAACCACGGGTGGGTGAATGACCCGACGTCGGCTATCAATCTTCAACTTAATGAATTGATCGAACACATAGCCACGTTCGCACTTAATTATAAAATTAAGTACGCTGAGGATAATAAACTGATCGCTCAGCTGGACGAATACCTGGATGACACTTTTATGTTGTTCAGTAGTTATGGCATTAACACGGCCGATTTACAGAAATGGCGCAAATCGGGAAATCGGTTATTCCGATGCTTTGTCAACGCCAGTCGGGAAAATCCGGCAAGTCTTTCTTGCTAGTATTATTACAATCAAAAGGTGAAGTTATGTCTGGTGAACCATTAACCAAAACAGACTATTTGATGCGCTTACGTCGCTGTCAGACAATTGATACACTGGAACGCGTAATTGAAAAAAACAAATATGAACTTTCAGATAACGAACTGGCTGTATTTTACTCAGCGGCCGATCACCGTCTTGCTGAATTGACCATGAATAAGCTCTACGACAAAATCCCGACATCGGTGTGGAAGTTCATTCGCTAATTCATTTCAGCTGTCAGTCAGATGATTAACCGGGCCCTCCCCTGCACTGGATATAATTGTGAGATTACTCGCATAAGTCAGCAAAATGCGCTCATGAAACCGGTTTCTTTTTTATACTATGACGCCTGTCCACCTTAATCAGGAAAGCAGCATGAGTGAAGAGAAACGTAAAATGATCGCCGGTGAACTGTATCGGGCAGGTGATGCCACGCTTCGGGCAGACCGCCTGCGCGCCAGACAATTGCTGCATCGCTACAACCATTCGGCGCCTGACGAGCGCGAATGGCGGAAAATATGCCTGACTGAACTGTTTGGCCAGGCGAGCGATGCTTATATTGAACCCACTTTCCGCTGTGATTATGGTTACAATATTTTCCTCGGCGCCAGTTTCTACGCAAACTTTGATTGCGTAATGCTTGATGTCTGCCCGATTCATATCGGTGATAATTGCATGCTGGCGCCCGGCGTACATATCTATACCGCCACGCATCCATTAGATGCCGCCGAACGCAACAGCGGTAAAGAATACGGCAAACCCGTGACTATCGGCCATAATGTGTGGATTGGCGGCCGGGCGGTCATTAACCCCGGAATAACCATCGGCGATAATGCAGTCATTGCCTCCGGCGCCGTGGTCGTGAAAGATGTTCCGGCCAATGCCGTGGTTGGCGGCAACCCGGCGCAAATCATCAAGATGCTGACAGCGCAAAAAGCGTAACTGTTATGCTTTTCCGCAACTGATCTGTTACTTTCCTGAGAGATTCCTGCAACATAAAATAGCCTTCAGGCTGAGCCTTAGCAGAATTCGGGGACCAAGATGACAGAAATACAGCAGCTGCTGACCAACACGATTGATGAGCTCAATGTGAAAGAGAAGCGCGACAACCGTCCGCGCTTTAGTATCAGTTTTATTCGCAATCATCCGTGGCTGTTCGTTGCAATGTACGCCGCATTCCTGGCGACGTTCGTGGTCATGGTGACATCGGAAACGCTGGCCGATTCGGTTTGGCTACTGGTGGTGCTGTTCGCCCTGTTCAACGGTTTCTTCTTTTTTGACGTCTACCCGCGCTACCGCTACGAAGATATCGATGTCCTGGATTTTCGCGTTTGCTACAACGGGGAGTGGTACAACACGCGATACGTCCCTCAGCAGCTGATCGAACGCATTATGCAGTCGCCTCGCGTAGCCGGCGAGCAGAAAACCCGGCTCCAAAAAATGGTGGCGACGAAAGGTCAACTCTCGTTCTACGATATCTTTAGCCTCACCCGCGTCGATACCGCTCGATAAGACGATTCAACGTCCGCACCGCAGGGCCAAAATGCGAGGCGGACGTATTGCCATACCCCAGCACCAGCCCGCTTCGCGCCCGTTGTGTATCAAGGTAGAACCGGCTTAATGCCGCCGGTGCCTGTTGATACTGCCGCGCCTGCTCAACCACCGCCCCATCGTCTATCCCGTCAATAGCCAACGTCAGGTGCAGTCCCCCCTCGCCACCGAGAAGAGTAAAAGGTTGCGTCAGCTCCGCCGCCAGCACCTCGCGAAGCTGCAGCTGCCGCCGGCGATACAAGCGGCGCATCGCCGCCAGATGACGCGCGTAATGCCCCTCTTCGATAAACAACGCCAGCGCTCGCTGTTCAGCCCGGTGACCGCCACGCAGCAGCGATCCCACGAATCCCTGAGCGGCTTGCGCCAGGGCGGGAGGCATCACCACGAAACCAATGCGCAGCGCCGGAAACAGCGTCTTGCTGAAGGTGCCGATATAAACCACCGGCGCCTGTTTCATCATCCCTGACATGGCCGGAACCGGTTCACCGCTATAGCGAAACTCGCTATCGTAATCATCCTCAACGATCCATGCATCATGCTGGCGGGCATATTCCAGCAGCGCCAGACGCCTGCCTGCGCTCATCACTGCGCCGCAGGGATACTGATGCGACGGTGAGGTAAAAATCAGCCGCGGCGGCGGGTTCTCGTCCATCTCCGGACGCATCCCTTCGCTGTCTACCGGCATCCCTTTTATCCGTAACCCGGCTTTCAGAAATACGCTCTTCGCGCCGGGATATCCCGGCTCCTCAACCCATGCAGTATCACCCGCCACGCTCAGCAAATGGCTACAGAGGTTCACCCCTTCGAGCGCGCCTTCGGTAATCACGATTTGCCGGGCATCGCAGCGGATCCCGCGAGATAACGCCAGATGGCGGACAATCGCCTGCCGCAGCGCGAATTCCCCGGCCGCCTCTCCATAACCCAGCAGCGCGCAACCCTCTTCGCGCAGCACCTTGTCGAGCAACCGCCGCCAGATCGGCAGAGGAAAATAGTTAATCGCCGGCGTGCCGGGAGTAAATGCCAGCGTCGGCGAATCGCGACGGGTGCCGGGAGGTAGCGCGAGCAGCCGCTCCGGCAGCGCAATGGTAAGCGGTAGCCCCTCCCGCTCGGCGGTCAGCGTCGCCACATAGGTCCCCTGACGGCTGCGCTGCAGGTAGCCTTCCATGGTCAGCTGCTCCAGCGCCCCGTTAATCGTATTACGCGACAGATTGAGCCGCGTCGCGATAACCCGCGCCCCCGGCAACCGGCTACCGCCTGCCAGCGCCTCCTGCAAAATCGCCTCGCGCAGCGCGCGATACAGCGTGCGCTGGAGAGTGTCATGACCTCGCCGGGACAAGGTGTGTTCCAGTAGTGTGAAGAAAGCATCATCAGGAATATTCATCGCGGCTCCTCGTGGCACCATAAAAACATACCTTTGTGGCTCTTTTTATGGAACCAGTAAAACTTTAGTCTCACGTTATTCCCGCAGATTTCCGCAGACAAGGAGCCCCCATGCATCACCATAATTCGTTCGGACAACCCGTTGGCCAGGCCCTGCCCGACTGGCAGCCGCGTCCATTTCCGCAACGTCAGATTCTGCAGGGGCGCTACTGCCGCCTCGAGCCGCTGACGCCCGCTCACGCCAGCGCGCTCTTTGCCGCGCATCAACGGGCTCCGGATACCCGGAGCTGGACGTGGTTATTGCGCGAGCCGGACAGCTGCGTTGAGACGTTCAGCGCCTGGATAGCCAGCGTAGAAAAACTCAGCGACCCGCTCCATTTCGCCGTCGTGGATGAACGGACCCGGCAGCCCGTCGGCTCCCTGGCGCTAATGCGTATTGATGCCCAAAACGGCGTGATTGAAGTCGGGCACGTGCACTTCTCACCGCTGCTCAGCCGGACCGCAATGGCGACGGAAGCCCAGTGGTTACTGATGCGCTATGTTTTCGATACCCTCGGCTATCGCCGCTATGAGTGGAAATGTAATAGCCTGAACGAACCTTCGCGCCGGGCGGCGCAACGATTGGGGTTTCGCTTTGAGGGGCGTTTTCGTCAGGCGTTAGTGATAAAGGGCCACAACCGCGATACCGACTGGTTTTCGATAATCGACAGCGAGTGGCCGCTGATTGATAAAGCGATGCAACGATGGCTGGACAGCGAGAACTTTAGCCCCGATGGTCAGCAGCGCGCCACGCTGGAGAGCTTGCGCACGTCGGCTGACTAGCGTCTCTTCTTGCGTCCCTGCACGGCTTTAAAGCGAGGATTGCTTTTGCAGATAACGTACAGCCGCCCTTTGCGTTTCACAATCTGACAGTCCGGGTGGCGCTGTTTCGCACTGCGCAATGAGTTAAGTACCTGCATTATGAGTTCCTTTTAGCATCAATAAAGCCGCCGAAGCGCTGGCGGAAACGTGCAGTGCTGCCTTCGCTGTTGAGGGCTTTCTGCTTACCGGTGTAGTACGGGTGCGATTTGGACGACACATCGAGGGTGACATAGGGATAGGTCTCCCCGTCCAGTTCAATCACGCGCTCGGTCTTGATTGTCGATCCCACTTTAAAATATTCATTCACGCTGGTGTCATGGAACACAACGGTACGGTAATGGGGATGGATATTGTCTTTCATGATAACCTCGACAGATATGTTATAACATAACAACAAGGTTACGCCGCAAAAAGACAAAGATCAACCATGAGAAGCGAAGGGATGAAAAGTCGAGCGGCGCAAACCGCCCGTCAGAGATTAAGGATTCAGTTGATAGGCAAGCGCGCGCAGCTGTTCTGCAATCGCCTGTAGATTTTTCCCCTGCTCCGTTCTTGGCCCGGTAGAGTGACGCACGACCAGCCGGGCAGGCAGGATTGAGGAGGTATGCGACGTTTCGCCATCGCCGCTATCAAGAATGCGGCGTACCGCCTCTTTGCCCTGCAAATCGAGATCCAGCGAGACGGTCGTCAGCGCCGGGTAGAAGAACGAGCTTTCATAGGTATCATCGTAGCCAATCACCGATTTTTCGCCGGGAATCGGCACCTGATGCTGATGAAACGCGCTCAGTACCCCCAGCGCCATCTGGTCATTCCCCACCAGCACCGCCGTAAATTTCGGCGTCTCACGCAACATCTGCAGCGCGCCCGCATAGCCGCTCTGCGCATCCCAGTTACCGCGAATCACCGTCACCGGCAGCAGCCCGTACCCTGCCAGCGTCTCCATCCAGCTCTTCAGGCGTAATGTCGCCGAGACCGAGCTTTCCGGCCCGGCCAGCAGCGCAATCTCCCGATGGCCCATTTCATACAGATATTTGACGCTCGCGCGGGTGCCGTCAGCCGGATTAAACGAAACGTTAAACACGGAGCTGTAGGGATCGACATCGAGAAAGAGACAAACGATATCATCGTTGTCAGCCGCGATTTTCTGGGCCTGTTCGGTCTCCAGAGGCACGTTGATAATGACCTTATCAACCAGCTGAGACTTCAGCTCATTGATGGATTCCTGAATACTTTGATTGACGCTCTCATCAATCATCGAGATTAATACCTGATAACCTTCCACGTTCGCATAGCGTTTTACCGCTGCGGCAACCTGAGAAGGCGCGTGCAACGACAGTGAAATCGTCACCAGACCGACGGTCCGGCTTTGCTTGCCCACCAGCTGCTGCGCCAGGCGGTTAGGGACATACCGCAATAGCTCGATGGATTTCTCCACCTTACGACGCGTGGCCTCGGATACATTGGCAGATTTATTGAGCACCCTGGACACGGTCTGATAGGAGACGCCTGCGTGACGCGCGACATCTTCTAAGGTTGCGCTTTTCGACTTCATGGTCCGGTTCCTTATGTTGTTATCCCTGGATTGTAACAGGGGCTATTTGAAAAAACGCGCCCCGCAACGTTCCCTCACTAAAAAAGACAATAAAAAGTATTACGCTCACAATACATCAAATTGTGAATGGACTCACTTACCGTAACAAATTACGTCATTTTATTTGCACTTAATCACACTATCGCAATCATTAAATTGCCTGTCGTTACATTTAGGCATTTCATGACATCGTTAATGTGAACGTAATACAAAACAATAAGAGGATAGACATGAACACTACGCTGCGCACAGTCTCTGTTGCGTTGGCCGCCGCGCTGATTTCACCATCCGTGCTTGCGGCTTCCGCCTCTGTTCCTGGAATCGATTTTCATGGTTATATGCGTGCCGGAGTTGGGGTCTCCGGGGATGGCAGCCTGGCCGAATGGCAAAAAAACAAAATTGGTCGCCTGGGTAACGAATCCGATACCTATGGCGAACTGGAGCTGGGTTCCGAGGTGTACAAGAAGGACGACGTCAGCTTCTATCTCGATAGCATGGTCAGCATGGTCTCTGACGGTTCTAACGATAACGAAACCACCCGCAATGACGATGCGCAGTTTGGCCTGCGTCAGCTGAACCTGCAGATAAAAGGGCTGATCCCCGGCGATCCGAATGCGGTCATTTGGGGCGGTAAGCGCTACTACCAGCGCCACGATCTGCACATCATCGATACCAAATACTGGAACATCTCCGGTTCCGGCGCCGGGGTCGAAAACTACAGCTTAGGCCCAGGCGCCGTTTCACTTGCCTGGCTCCGCGGTGACGCGAACGACGTTGATTACCGCGTCGATGGCGACAGCAACGTCAATATCAACTATGTCGATCTGCGCTATGCGGGCTGGAAACCGTGGTCCGGCGCCTGGACCGAATTTGGTATCGACTACGCGATGCCTAACACCACCAAAAAACAGGATAGCTACGGCGGGCTGTACGATGCCGAAAACGGCGTGATGCTGACCGGTGAAATCAGCCAGGATATGCTGGGCGGTTACAACAAGCTGGTTCTGCAGTATGCGAATAAAGGGCTGGCGCAGAACATGGTCTCCCAGGGCGGCGGTTGGTACGACATGTGGAACTATGTCAACGATGCCACCGGCTATCGCGTGATCAACACCGGCCTGATTCCGATCACCGACAAATTCTCGATTAACCATGTGTTGACCTGGGGCTCCGCCGACGACATCACCGACTACACCAACAAAACGCGCTTGCTCTCTCTGGTCGCACGCGGACAGTATCAGTTCACCGAGTATGTCCGTTTGATTGGCGAGGTCGGCGGTTTCTACCAGAAAGACAGCTATAAAAACAATACCGACTACAAACAAGCCGGCGAGAAATACACCATTGCGCTGGGTCTGGCCGATGGCCCGGACTTTATGTCACGCCCGGAATTACGTATTTTCGCCTCCTATCTCAATGATTCAGAGAACGGCAAACCGTTTGACGATAGAACCGCCAGCAATACGTGGAACTTCGGTGTCCAGGTCGAAGCCTGGTGGTAAGAGGAATCTGGTTATCTGAACCTGTGTTATCTCCAGTTGTAAGGTCGTAATTACCCTCCGGTAATGATTATTGCCATTGTTTTCTTTGTCTTATTTTTGGGATAACTCAATATTGAGCTATCCCTTTTTATTTATTATTTATGGCTGGTAAAGTGCTCATCTAATAGTTGACGCAGAGCATCAGACTGCTTGCCGAAAATAGCGTGCACCTGTTGCCCGAGAATAATTACACCCAGCGCCCCTTGCTGCTGTAGCGCCTGCGAATCGACGATCGCCAGATTATTCACTGTGACCCGCAAACGCGTAATACAGGCGTCGACATTAACAATATTTCCCTCCCCACCAAATGCCTGAATTAAATCCTGTAGCTGTTGCTTTTCAACATCGCTTAACGGCACCGGTTGGCGAGGCTGAGCGAAATAATGCAAAAAGGATTTTAAACTGACCATCATGCACTCCTGATAATATCAAGGTAAAAAAAGCCTGCTCGCAGGAGCAGGCTCGGATAACGCGGTGATTACGCTTTACGACTGAGAATACGACAGTCCCACGCCGTTAAAGTTAACGGCGCGCTCATGTCCGCGCCGGATAAACTGTCCTGATAGCCCTGCGGCAGGCTGACGCTGTGCTGCTGCGCGCTGTAGTTTTGCAAGAAAACATAGGTCGTTTCGCCATCGGTACGTGCCGTCGCGACCACGCCCGGCGGAAGCTCGCTGTCGAGCGCCCGCGGTAAGGCCAGCTCCCGGCTGATGACCGCGAAGAAATCGCGCTGGAAAGCCAGGTCGTTGCGTGAGGCGACATGCCAGGCCTTCCCCTTGCCGAAATGATTGACGGTAACCGCCGGGCGACCGGCATAGAAATCATCACGATAGGTGGCCAGCGGCCGGGCGCTTTCGGCATGAATCAGCTCGCACAGATGGCGCACCTGATACGGCCCCTGTAATCCGCCTTCATTGCCTGCCAGCCCCTGTACCAGATTGCGCTCGCCGTCATTCAGGCAATCAATCTCCTCCGCCCAAATCCCCAGCAGGTTGCGCAGCGGTCCCGGGAAACCGCCAGAATGGCAAAGGTCGGACTCATTGACGATTCCCGTCCAGTAGGTGGTCACCAGATGTCCCCCGCTGGCGACAAACGCTTCGGCGCGCGCGGCAAAGCCGTCGCGAACCATATACAGCATCGGGGCAATGACCAGCTGGTAGGCGCTCAGATCGCCATCGGCATCGATGATATCGACCGCAATGCCCTGCTCCCAGAATGGCCGATAGTGTTCATTAACGGTATTTTCATACTCCATCCCGAGATTACGCGGGCCCTGCGCATCATCCAGCGCCCAGCGGTTTTGCTGGTCAAAAATAATCGCCACTTTGGCGTCGGTGCGACAGCCAACCACGCCCGGCAGGCGGCTGAGCATCTCTCCCAGCCGGCTGACTTCGCGGCCGACGCGGGTATCCAGGTGCCCGACGTGGTCAATGACCGCGCCGTGGAATTTCTCCACCGAGCCACGGCTCTTACGCCACTGAAAGTACTGAACCGAATCCGCGCCGTGGGCGACCGCCTGCATTGAGGAGAGAATATGCATCCCCGGCTTTTTCAATTTACTGGTCGGCTGCCAGTTGGTGGCGCTCGGCGTTGATTCCATCAGCACGAACGGCTTGCCGCCCTTCAGGCTGCGCATCATGTCATGGTACATCGCGGTATAGCAGGCCAGCGCGGTTTCATCTTTGTCGCGATGCCACATCGGGTAGCTGTCCCAGGAGATAAAGTCCAGCGCCGGCGCCAGCTGCCAGTAGTCGTAATCGTAGAAATACTCCATGAAGTTGGTGGTCACCGGCAGGTCGGCATTCGCTGCCTTCAGCGGAGCAATCTCATGGCGGCAGAAGTCCGTGACCTGCGCCGTATTAAAGCGGCGCCAGTCGAGGTTCAGCCCGTGAATGGACACTTCGCCCTGCGGTGCCGGCGATTCAATCTGCGACCAGTCGCTGTAGGTGTGGCTCCAGAAAGCGCTCCACCAGGCGTGATTAAGGTTTTCCAGCGTTTGATAGCGCGCTTTCAGCCAGTCGCGAAAGCGCGCCTGACAGCGTTCACAATGGCAATCTCCGCCATATTCATTGGAAATATGCCAGCCGAGCACCGCCGGATGCTGCGCATAGCGTTCCGCCAGCAGGCTGTTGATTTTAAAAACCTTCTCACGGTACACCGGTGACGTCATACAGTGGTTATGCCGTCCACCGTGCAGCGCCGGTACCCGGTCGCGCCCCACCCGTAACACCTGCGGATAGGCCTGCGACATCCAGGCCGGGCGCGCGCCGCTTGGCGTAGCCAGAAATACGTGAATGCCGGCGGCATATAGCTTATCCAGAATGCTGTCCAGCCAGCCAAATTCAAATACGCCTTCCTGAGGTTCAAGTTTGGCCCAGCTGAAAATCCCCACCGACATGACGTTGCATTTAGCCTGCTGCATCATGGTAATATCCTGATCGATAATACCGGGATAATTCTCCCACTGTTCCGGGTTATAGTCAGCGCCATGCAATAATGCATTGACCTTCGGACTCAAAGGCGCAAATTTATTCATAATAAACATCCTGAAGTATAAAACTTAACGATTAATTAAAAACTTTCGCTGAAGGTAATACTTTCCCCTGGCAATCAAACAACGCCTGATTTTCCCGGGCATTACCCTGCTTCCATTCATCGTGGATATATTTCATACCCGCTGGCGTGGCCCAGGTATTTCCCGGCACAGCGATCCAGGTCGGTTCCCAATAAAAAATACCTTTCCCGCGCTGGTCAGGAACATCGGCAACGGCCTGCATTAAATCGTGAATATAATTATATTGCCCCTGTACCGTGGCCGGATAACCGCCCTCTTTTTCTTCTTTGGCCTGGAAACTGTTTTCCGCGTTGTCGCAATTTTCCAGGGTATAGGCATAGGCGGCCTCCACGACGATCACCTCTTTGTTATAGCGCTTGCTGATATCATCCATATTCGCTTTCAGCGCGCTAATCGGGCCGTTCCAGTAGGTGTACATCGACAGGCCAATGATGTCGTACGGCACGTTGCGCTTACTGATTTCATCAAACCACCAGCGGAAGGTATCGTTCTTAGTGCCTTCCGCCAGATGAAGCATGATTTTCACCTGCTCGCCATTGCGCAGATTCTCTTTCAGGCCGTCGATGGCCGCATTCAGCAGGCCAGCCAGACGGTCAAATTCGCCGCCGCCCTGACCCCAGCTTTTGCCTTCCGGCCACAGCATGCCGCCATTTATCTCATTGCCAATCTGCACCATATCCGGCAGAACGCCTTCCTGCTTAAAGCGGGCGATGGTGTCACGGGTATAGTCGTGGATAGTCGTTTTCAGCTGCGGATAATCCATGTTTTCCCAGGCTTTCGGCTTGAATTGTTTACCCGGATCGGTCCAGAAATCGCTGTAGTGGAAATCCAGCAGCAGCTTCATACCCTGCGCTTTTGCCCGTTTCGCCAGCGCCAGCGTCGCCGCCAGATCGTTATCACCACCGCCGTAGCCCTGCCCCTGCGCATCTTTCGGGTCGACCCACAGGCGCAGACGAACATAGTTCACGCCGTCGGCCCGCAAAATAGCGAGCGGATCCTGCAGTTGGTTATTGTGGTTATAAAACTTTGCCCCGTGTTTTTCCGCATCCAGCAGCGTGGAGATATCTGCGCCTTTAATAAAATCTGCAGGCAACGCGCGGAATGCGCGCGTTTGCAGCGCCTCGGCGGCCAGAACAGCAGGGGAAAAACTGCATGCCAGACAAACAGCAAGCAAGGCGGGTGTTAATCTTTTCATGGGGTTATCCTTTTGTACTGCCAGAGGTCAGGCCGGAAACAAAGTATTTTTGTAATGCCAGGTAGAGAATCGCGACCGGTACGGCAATCAGCACCGCTCCCGCCGCGTAGGTGGTATAGCTGGCGCCCATTTTTTGCGCGACCAGGTTGTACAGGCCGATCGGCAGCGTGTATTTGTCCGGCGTGCGCAGAATGGTGCTCGACAAAATAAAATCGCCCAGCGGACCGGTGAATGAAAACAGCGCCACCACCGCGAGAATCGGCTTTGACAGCGGCATGATTATCTCGAAGAAAATGCGGAAGCTGCTGGCGCCATCCATTCTTGCCGACTCATCCAGATCTTTGGGGATCGCGTCGAGATAGCCTTTCATCAGCCAGGTATTCATCGGGATCATGCCGCCAACGTAGATCAGCACCAGCGCCAGATGGCTGTTGATCAACCCCAGCAGCTGCGAGAGCACGAAGATTGCAATCAGCGCAGAAAACTGCGGGATCATCTGCAGCAGCAGGAACAACATCAGTCCGTTCTGCCGCCCTTTGAAACGAAAGCGGGAAAAAGCGTAGGCGGTAAAACTGACGCTGATTAAGGTCAGCGCCATGGTCATGAAGCTGATTTTCATCGAGTTCCAGTACCAGGTCAGGTAGTTCACATTGCCGTTGAACAGGTCGGCATAGTGCTGGAATGACAGGTTTTCCGGAATAATCGAGGTGCTGAGCAGGCTGTTTCCGGCATTCAGCGACGCGCCGACGGTCCAGACCAGCGGATAGATAATCACCACCGAGACCAGGATAACAATCAGCCAGGTGAGTGACAGGCGAATCCACTTTTCGCGTTTAATACTGGATGATTTAGCCATGTTGCTTCCCTTACGCCATGTCGTCGTTTTTGAAAGATTTGGTGGCGCGGAACTGCCACAGTGCCAGGCCGACGACAAAGATCGACAGCAGGATAGTAATGGTCGCCGCAATGGCATATTGCGAAGACGACATCGTCAGTTTGTAGATCCACGACACCAGAATATCGGTCCCGCCGGCGTTCGAACCGGCGACCGCTGGCCCGCCGTTGTTGAACAGGTAAATGATGTTGAAGTTGTTAAAGTTGAAGGTGTACTGGGTGATAATGATCGGCGCGATCGAGTACAGCACCAGCGGCAATGTAATGGTCCGCAGGCGGGTAAACGCGCTGGCGCCGTCCATGGTCGCGGCTTCATAAAGATCGTCAGGAATCGCCTGCAGCACGCCGGTGGTCATGGCGAAAACAAACGGAAAGCCCAGCCAGGTCTGCATTATAATCAGCGCGGTTTTCGTCCAGAACGGATCGGTCAGCCACGCCTTCGGGCCAATGCCGAAGAACGACAGAATCGCGTTGTTGATCACCCCAAACGAGTCGTTGAACATCCCCGCAAACACCAGGATAGTGACAAAACCCGGAACCGCCCACGGCAGGATAAAAATGGTGCGAATCATCGGTTTAAAACGCAGATCTTTCTGGTTCACCAGGATGGCCAGCAGCACTCCGACGGTGCATTGCAGGGTCGTCGCCAGCAGCGTCCACACCACCGTCCACTGCAGCACGTCAAAGAAGGTCGTGCGCCAGATAGAGAGCGTGAAAATATTAATAAAGTTTTTAAAACCCACCCAGTCCACCAGCTTCGCCGGCGGCGTGTGGTAGAGGTTGTAGTTAGTAAACGCGATGGCAAAGCCAAAGAGAATCGGGAAGATGACGACGAACACCAGCAGAATAAAACCGGGGCTGATCATCAGATAGGGAAACCCCTGGTTTAACAGCATCTGATACTGTTTGCGCACGCTGTTCAGCGCCATGCCTTCATCGCGCTTTTTGCCGTTAACCCAGGCGTCGCGCAGCGAAAGAGAGTAAATGAGCAGGCCGAAAGCGACGATCAAAACGCTGATGATCCCTTCTGCCAACAGGAAAATAGAGTTATCCCGCGGGACTTCCTCACCCAGGGTGTAGAGCCCCCACAGCCCTTCCTGCAGGAAGTCATAAAAAACCCCCATGAAACTGCTCAGCAGAACCAGGAAGACAAGCCCCTTCAGCCACTGGCGATGATAAAACTGGCCAAAACCCGGCACGACAGCCAGCAGCAGGCCGCACCACGCATGGCGGCCTGCGCCGCGCGACTCGGCAATATTTTCGCTGGGATTGATAATCACACACCACTCCTTCTGAAAACGGGAGGTCCTCCTCCCGTTTCTTTACATCTATGCCCTGATAATCCGGGTAACAGGTCAGCGGCCAACGCGCCTGTCACCTTACAATGACGGACATCGCGATTACTGGTTGCTGGCCTGCATGGCCTCAATCTGCATCTTGATCTGTTTCTCAGCATTATCGAGCGCCGCCTGCGGCGGCTGTTTGCCGGTCAGGCTGAGCTCCAGCGCCGCATTCGCCGGCCCCCACACTTCGCCCATTTCCGGGATCCCCGGCATCGCCGTGGCGCGAGCGGACTGCACCGCCACCGCGCTGGCTTTTTCGTCATTCTTGATAAGCGGATCGTCAATCATTGCTTTCAGCGCCGGGATCTCGCCGGTTGCCACATAGCGCGCCTTCACGTACTGCGGCTGGTTGATAAACGCAATAAACTGCTGCGCCAGCGCTTTGTCTTTACTCCAGGTCGACACCACGTAACCTTTTACGCCAAGGAACGAGCTCATCGGTTTGCCGTCTGGCAGCGTCGGCAGCGGCGCAACGCCGTAGTTAATCCCCGCTGCTTCGTACGGCTGGAACGCCCATGGACCGTTGATCACCGCCGCCGCTTTTTTCTCCGTGAATAGCGAATCGATGGCGTTCAGCCCGTTATCACCGAGGATCCCCGCCGGGAAGACCTTGTCGCTATAGAATTTTTTCAGGAAGGTGACGGCTTCGACCGCGCCGGGCTTATTCAAACCGACGTCCTGCGGGTTAAAACCGCCCTTCTCGTTTTTGCCGAAGATATAGCCGCCCATCGGGCCAATCGCCCCCCAGCTGTAATAGATCTGATCGAACTTCGCCAGCAGGCCATATTTGTTCTGCGCCCGCTGCGCTTTCGAATAGTCGAACCACGCCTGCAGGCTATCCAGCGGTTTGTCGATCAGGTCTTTGTTGTAAATCAGCACCAGGGTTTCCACCGCTTTCGGCACGCCATACAGCACGTTATCCATCCGGAAGGCATTGATTGACGCCGGGGTGAATACCTCCTGCTTCGCCTGATCCAGCGTCAGCGGCGACAGCAGCCCCTGCACTACCGCCCCTCCGAGCTGATCATTGGGGATAACCAGCACATCCGGGCCAATACCGGCCGGGCCATCAAGGCGCAGCTTTTCCAGCTGCTGGGCATAGGGCATCTCCTGCACGTTGACCTTAACGTCATACTGTTTTTCAAAATCGCCGATCGCGGCTTTAATCCCGGCGGATTTTTTGATGTCTTCCCAGACGTTCAGCTGGCCGGCGGCGTGAGCCTGCAGGCTGACAAGCTGCCCGGCAGCCAGAGTCGTGAGGATAAGTGCAGCAAGGATGTTCTTTTTCATTATCAACCTCATGTGAAGGTATAACAATTTATTGGTTCCCATTTGATGACTTCATTTATCACTGAATGTGAATCAACTGATAAATGGCGACTTACAACGCTAAATACAGATTTTCCTTATTTGTTATACGTTACGCTTTGAAGGCGTATAAAACTACATAAAGCTACCAGTTGTGTGATCGTGATTGCAGAAATGAAACATCGATGTAGGGCTCAAAAATACTGGAAGTTATAGTCATCCCATGATTTCAGTGCTGTTGAGCATTGTTCAGCCAGGTTGTTACACGTAGTACAAAAAACCGCTGCAACCCTAATCCCAACGGCAAATAACGCTTACTAACCCCGGGGAATGTTGATGTCCAATATACGACTGAGGAATGTCACCAAACGGTTTGGTACGACCGTGACGCTGCACCAGGTCAATCTTGATATCGAAGACGGTGAATTTGCGGTCTTTGTCGGGCCATCCGGCTGTGGGAAATCGACTCTGCTGCGGATGATTGCCGGGCTTGAGGAGGTCAGTGATGGCGAGGTGCTGATCGGCGATGAGGTGATGAATGATGTGGTGCCCGCCCACCGCGGCGTGGCTATGGTTTTCCAGTCCTATGCGCTCTATCCGCACATGACGGTGGCGGAAAATATGGGCTATGGCCTGAAGGTCAATAAAGTGCCGAAGGACGAAATTCGTCGTCAGGTCGAAATGGTGGCCAAAACGCTGCAGTTGACCCATCTGCTGGACCGCAAACCGAAACAGCTCTCCGGCGGCCAGCGTCAGCGCGTGGCTATCGGCCGCGCAATCGTCCGTAACCCGCGGGTGTTTATGTTTGATGAGCCGCTCTCAAACCTCGATGCGGAGCTGCGCGTCGAGATGCGTCTGCACATCGCCAAACTGCATCATGAGCTGAAAACCACCATGGTGTATGTCACCCACGATCAGGTGGAAGCGATGACCCTGGCCGACAAAATCGTGGTGATGAACTACGGAAAAGTCGAGCAGATGGGGTCGCCGATGGCGCTGTACTACAACCCGGTCAACCGGTTCGTCGCCGGTTTTATCGGCTCGCCGAAAATGAACTTCCTGCCCGCCACGGTCAGCGCCTGGCAACCGGGGCAGCTCACCGTGCAGATGGCGCAGCAACACAGTCTGACGCTGAATATCACAACCTCGCCGCTAAAACCCGGTGATGCGGTGACGCTGGGGATTCGCCCTGAACATCTGTCGACCGATGTGCGCAGCGGTACGGTCGTGGAGTTTCAATGTGAAGTGGTTGAACGCCTGGGGAACAACACCTACCTGTTCGGCCAGTGCTACGGTCATGACAACGTTAAAATTCTGCTGCCTGGCGATGTGCACTTCCGCCCGTGGCAGAAAATCGACGTCGCCTTTGACGACCGCTTCTGTATGGTCTTCGATGAAAACGATCTGCGGATCAGTACCGATATTACGGCGCCGGATGCCCATTAAAAACATCTGGCTGTCATGATGACGCTGTAAGCTGAACCTGGATGCTGATAACGCAAGCTATTGGCATGCCAGCTTTAACCCTCGTTTTAATCCGCACCGCTCAGTGCCTCGACCGCTGCGGATCATCCACTGTTAGCCCGATATCCGCGCCATGTCGTGATTCGGGCATTTTTTAAATAATAATCATTGCCCCCCGTCTGCGACCTTTTCCGCCATCGGATATACTCATCAAATCCCCAATAACATCAGGATATACGCATGACGACCAGCAATCTGGTGAGTCTGGTTACCGGGGTATTGATACTCGCCGTCATCGTGCCGATAGCCTTAAGTATCTGGCTGGCGACTAGTCAGGCAAAAATACTGTTTTATTCCGAACTGGATAACTACTCTTCCCGGGTGCTGATGCGCATCCAGCAGGTGGCAAGCCAGGCAAGAGAAGCGCTGCAGGAAGCCGATGCCCACGGCGCAGCCGCCTGCAGCCCACAGCATTTGCTCGCGATGCGCCGAATCGCCTATACCCATCGCTATGTGCAGGAGGTGCTGTGGCTCCAGGGTTCGGTGCCGCAATGTTCTTCTCTCGAAGATCACCCTACCCCGGTCTCCTTCCCTGTCCCCGATCATGTCACCACCGACGGCTACCGGGCGTGGCTCACGTCGGTCAACGATCTCGGTCTGCAGCGCAAAATGACGGCGCTGGGCAGTGAGCATCATGTCGTAATGATCGATCCTGCCTCATTTATCGATATCATTTCGCCGGGCCAGGAAAATATTCATGCGATTCTGTTTGGCATCGAAGACAAACAGGTGATTACCAGCAGTGAGCCTCTCGACCCGGTGGTGTGGAATCAAATCAATCACCTGGCCGGCCAGACGCTCACCGTCGACAACAGGGTTTATCGCCTCCATCGTATTCCAGAACTAGGGCTGGCTATCGCCACCTGGTCATCCACGCTCCCGTTGCAGGAAAAATTCCGCCATCAGCTGGCGCTGTGGCTGCCCCTCGGCCTGTTTATCAGTCTGCTGACCTCATTTTTGCTCCTGCGACTGCTGCGTACCTTACGCTCGCCGCGCTATGGGATGCTGGATGCGCTGCACTCTGACGCAATTCAGGTCCATTACCAGCCCATCGTCTCACTCAAAGATGGCAAAATCGTCGGCGCCGAAGCGCTGGCGCGCTGGCAGCAGCCCGACGGCAGCTTTTTGTCGCCGGATATTTTTATTCCGCTTGCCGAACAAACCGGGCTCATTACCCAGTTAACCGAAGATATTGTGCGGAAAATTTTCGCCGATCTCGGCCCGTGGCTGCACGCGCATCCGGAACTCCACATTTCAATTAACTTGTCGGTCGACGATCTGCGCTCGCCTTCCCTGCCAGCCCTTCTGGCCGATAGGCTTCGTCAGTGGGAGATCGCGCCGGCGCAAATTACGCTTGAGCTGACGGAGCGCGGTTTCATCGATCCCGAGACCACTCTGCCGGTGATCGCCCGCTATCGCCAGATGGGGCACAGTATTTCAATCGATGATTTCGGGACCGGTTATTCCAGCCTCAGCTACCTGCAAAAACTGGATGTCGATATCCTGAAAATAGACAAATCCTTCGTCGATACCCTCGAATATAAGCCGCTGACGCCGCATATCATCAAAATGGCAAAAGCGCTTCATCTGGCCACCATTGCCGAAGGCGTCGAAACTCAGGAACAGCGCGACTGGCTGTGTCGCCACGATGTGCTCTATGCCCAGGGCTGGCTGTACAGCCCGGCGTTGCCGAAAACGCAGTTTATGCTGTGGGCGGAAAATAACCTGAGAGCGCATTGAGCTACGCTTAAGGTAACTCCATAAAAGGGAGAGTTCCCTGATGCAAAAACATCCCTGGCCTTTACACGATGTGCGCCACTGGCTGGAACCCGGTGCCGTGGTCTTAATCAGCAGTCGCTGGCAGGATCGGAATAATATCATGACCCTTGGCTGGTATACGGTGCTGGAGTTTTCCCCCTCGCTGGTCGGGTGCATGATTTCCGCCGGCAATATCAGTTTCGACATGATCCGCCGCAGCGGGGAGTGCGTTATCAATCTGCCTGATGCCGCCATGGCGGAGACGGTCGCCAGAATCGGTAACTGTGACGGCGACACGGTGGACAAATTCGCTGCCTTCCGGCTTACCGCGGAAGCCAGCGAACGGGTGGCCGCGCCGTCGATTGCCGAGTGCCACGCCAGCTTTGAATGCCGGCTCTTCGACGATGCGCTGGTGGAGCGCTATAACTTCTTTATTTTTGAGGTGGTGGCGGCAAAGGTTAAACCGCAGCCCGTCTGGCCACAGACCCTGCACTACAGCGGCGGCGGTCTGTTTCGTACCGACGGCGACGTGCGCGATTATCGCCATCTGTTTACCAAAGTATCCTGACCACGCCACTGCCGTCCCCTTCAACAGGAAAGGGACGGCGGCAAAGCTTATTCATCCAGTAACGGCAGGAAGCCGCCGAAAATCATTCGTTGACCATCAAACGGCATGCTATCGCCTAACGCCTTCATCCTTGGGTCGGCCATCATGGTGGCATTCGCCGCGTCGCGCACCTCTTTTGACGGATATTCTATCCAGCTGAACACGACCTCTTCGTCGCTCCCGGCTTTCACCGCCATGCGAAAATCGGTGAGCTTACCGTCCGGCACATCATCCGCCCAGCACTCCACCACCCGTAGCGCGCCAAACTCTTTAAACAGCGGTGCGGCCTTTGCTGCCAGCTCGCGATAGGCCTCCTTATTTTTCGCGGGCACGGCAACGACAAAACCATCAACGTACTTCATGAGTCTGATCTCCGAAGTGAACAGCGCGACCGGAAAACCCGGCCGCATCTGTAAGGCTAAGTTTAGCCCTCATCCCTTGTAACGGGATAAAATCAGGAGACCACCTCACCGGTCGCGGTGGCCGTTTTGCGCACCACCGGTTGGCGAAACCAGGGTAAGCACAGCTGAATAAGCGGCCCGATCGTCAGCGCATAAAGCACGGTTCCGACGCCAAAGGTCCCACCCAGCGCCCAGCCGATCGCCAGCACCGATAGCTCAATGACGGTGCGGATCCCGCGCAAAGACCACCCGGTACGGGCATGCAAGCCGGTCATCAGTCCATCGCGCGGCCCGGGGCCAAAACCGGCGCCAATATACATCCCCGTCGCCAGAGCATTGAGCACGATAGCGCCGATCAGCATCAGGCTGCGCCACACCAGCGACTCCATCGGCGGCAGGACCGCCAGCGTCGCGTTTGCCGCCAGCCCCAGTACGATCACATTGCTGACCGTTCCCAGTCCCGGCATTTGACGCATCGGGATCCACAGCAGCAGCACCGCCGCCCCGGTCAGAATGATCACCGTGCCAAAATCGAGGCCAAACTGCTTACCGACGCCGAGATGAAAAACATCCCACGGATCGGCACCCAGATTGGCATGAACAAACAACGCGGTCGACACGCCGTACAGAACAAGACCGATATAGAGCTGCACTAATCGACGTAACATTTTTTACCTCTGGATGATTGCGGACCTCGCCATCATCAGCAAAAATGGATTGATAATTAATGGCCAGTTTTTTAAAAGTGGATCGCTATGGTTTCTCGTCGCTTCGGTACCCAATCGCTGGTACGCCTGCTGGGCCACTGGCAAGAGTCTTCGACCCGAACGCCGCTCTGGCGCCAGCTGGCGGACGCCCTGCGTCTGCTGATTCTCGATGGTCGCCTGACGCTGGAGACGCGGCTCCCGGGCGAACGGGAGCTGGCTGCGGCCCTGAACGTCAGCCGCACCACGATCGCCAGCGCGCTCGGCCAACTGCGTGAAGAGGGTTATCTTTACAGCCGCCAGGGCAGCGGTTCGCGTATCGCGCTGCCGGAACGTGCAGACACGGCGACAAAAGAGGCCCTCCATCCATCATCGGTCAATCTGGCCACCGCCGCCCTGAGCGCCGGACCGGAGATTCACCAGGCCTATCATCAGGCCCTGACGATGCTGCCGCAGCATCTGTCCAATACCGGTTACGACCAGCACGGGTTACCGGTTTTGCGGGAGGCGATAGCCCGCCGCTACTGCGAACGAGGTCTTCCAACCCGCGGCGATGAAGTGATGATTGTAAACGGCGCGCTGAACGCCTTTTCGCTGGTGCTTCGTCTGCTCACCGGGCCTGGCGATCGCGTGGTGATTGATGCGCCGACTTATCCCATGGCGATCAGCGCCATTCAGGGTGCCTCCTGCAGGCCGGTCAGCGTCGCCCTGCCGCAGCATGGCTGGGACTGCGACGGACTGGCGGCAACCATTGCGCAAACCGCACCACGGCTGGCATGGCTGATGCCTGATTTTCACAACCCTACCGGCCGTTGTATGGATAGCGCCACCCGCCAGCGGGTAGCCGATATAGCGGCGCAAACGCGTACGACGCTGGTGGTCGACGAGACAATGGTGGATTTATGGTACAACGCCCCGCCGCCTCCGCCGCTGGCGACCTTCAACGCTGAGGCGCCGGTTATCACGATTGGCTCGGCCGGAAAAAGTTTCTGGGGGGGATTACGTATCGGCTGGATCCGCGCTTCCGCACGCACCATCGCCTCGTTAGTTCAGGCCCGGGATTCACTCGATCTGGGCACGCCGCTTCTCGAACAACTGGCCTGCAGCTGGTTGCTCGAAAATGATCGGGCCTGGCTCCCGGCGCGTAGAGCCATGCTGGCCACACGCCGCGATATGTGCGGCGCGCTCATGACGGAATACTTCCCCCACTGGCGCTTCACATCGCCGGCAGGCGGACTCTCTTTTTGGGTGGAATTACCGGACATGCTGGCGACCATCTTCTCGGCAAGAGCAGAAAGTCTTGGGATCCATATTGGTACCGGAACGCGCTTCGGCCTGGCTGGCGCCTTTGACCGCTATTTGCGTTTACCTTTCACCCTGGACGATGAGCCGTTGCGCAGCGCATTTACCACCCTGCAGCCCGTCTGGGCAGGTCTGGCGCAACAGAATGAAAATACGAGAATGCGTAAAATAATATAATAAAATATCGACGGGCTGGATTCAGCCCGTCAAAAATCATCATCCATGACGCATATGAGATGTTTTTTATAAATTGCGCTTCATGATGTCATTGCTATATGTCAGCCTGATGACATCAATGAAAAATTTCATTAATGCTGGCGGGGGATGGGAAAGCTTTTTAATGAGATAATAAAACCATCTTCATCTTTTTTAATTTTCGCCCCGGTTTCACACCAGTCGGAGGCAATGCGAAAGAACTCATCACTACCGATATTCCAGTTGAGGCGAACATGCTTAACATACCCTGAACGTAACAAATCGCAGGCTTCGCTATAGTTGCTGGCTGTAGAGAGTTGTTGTTTCATTTTTTCTTCTTCAGAATTTTTCTTAATGCTTTGATTTCTTTAGGGGTTAATGGAGAAGCTTCTTCTTCGGTATGCTGACTATCAATATCCTCTTCCGAAACCCCCGCCTCACCTGCTGAATCTGCTATCTGGAAGGCCAGCAGCAGCAGTTTCTCCGTTGCAGTACCCAGATTCTCGTCATTTACTTCCGCATAATGACGCAGCTTTTCTTTTAACTCTGCATCAATTTTTACGTTCAAAACTACTGTAGTCATCGCCATGCTTCCCGTGCAATAAATTTATCATAATTAATACACGAAGTTAACAAACTGATCCAGTCATATATTTTTCAACTGATAGTCAGACAATAAATGCCCACAGATAATCTGCCAGTTATATATGACATTAAGATGACACTAATATTTCAGTATAATTTCAAATTTATGACAAATAGTTTTAAGGCATAAACAGAGGGTATTTTTAGAGACGACACTGACAGGCATGAACTGCGCAAATTCTCCGCTATTTATCGTGCTGGCACGATTCGGGAGTACAATAATCCGGCAAAACGCTCCGATATGCAAAATGCGCAAGGTGTTTTTTTGCTGAGTGCGGGAACGCGGGAACAGATGAAAAAAGAAAGAAAAAAACAAGGATCCCCAGAATTGGGTGGGGGCCCTGCCAGCTAAGCTTTTTCTAAAAAAACCTATGTATTTCAATGTACTAAAAGCGGTGGGACAATGATTTTGTATCACCAAAAGTATATACTGGCAAGCCGTTTTCTCATGCGACAGACACAAAAAAACCGGGGCTGACCCGGCTTTGTATGGCTTTTGACCAAACTCCATCTAAGCTACATTTTCCACTACCATGTAGGATCGCCCAACCTCTTCAATCAGTGGTTGGAGGTTCTTCTCATCATCACCGACCGTAAACAAGTCATCAGCCTGACCATCTTGTATGGGCTCATTGAAGTTACCATGATAAGGGCGGTGGACTGCTGGCTTCAAAGAGATCTCCGCGTTCGAAAAAAGCGCGACTACTTTTTCCCCAGAGTACTTGAACTCAGGGAGTTTGTAGCTTTTGGTGACGACACGACAATTACTCAGAAATTGTTTAAACATCTCCATTTCACCTGCCAGAGCCCAACGGCGGACTTGTTCGCTCCCATCCTTAGTAAGATCGAATACAGGTCTTTGCGTACTTCCTGGCCCCAATGGTGATAAAGTGCACCTGATGCGCATCTCAGAACTTTTGTCATGCGCTCAGAGTTCCGCTTAGATGGCACAGCATCGTTATCTTGAGAAAGGTTGTAATCCCACATCTGTTGGTGAACAATAGGTTTATTAATGCGATCCAATTGTCGTAGAATCGCGAGGATTCTTTCTCCTGTCCCAATGCATCACAGATGCAATCTTCAACGGTAATCCCCTCGCCTCCCCAGCGGCGCTTTCTGCCATAATGAAAAATCGGTCCACTGGCCTGAAAACATCTCATCCGATGGAAGCGCTCCCGAAACGGGGGATTTTATCTCAATACAGATATGAGAGTATTTTGTAAGGGTATTATCACTGGGGAGTAATCACCTTTCCCCCGTCGGCTTTAAATGCCATTGCCCGACTTCTGGTACCTGGTTAGCGAAAACAGCCCTGCGGAGCCCCAAAAACTCATCCTCGGCAGGATCTCCAAAAGCATATGGCTACGATCTGCACAGTGTTCTGCTTACAGAGCGTTGACTGTCTCCGCTTATACAGAGTTCTTACTATGCTGCTTGTACTCAATAAAATACCCTTTCAGCAGGCATTGCTTTGAACGTTAATTTTTTTCTTATGATTCTGCATGAATGGACGTTCGATAAACCGCCATGATAGACAAGCCAGCAAACCTGATGCGGCAACGGAAATAAGCAATCTGACATATCCATCTTCAATGCCAAGGCTGGCAAAGCGTTTACCTATTCCGTTGTTCATTAATGTATGAATCAAGTAAAGAGAGAAAGAGATGTCACCTAAGCGCATCAGAAAGTCCGGAATATATTTTCCGATAACCTCTTCCGCAAGGACAAAAGTGAAAAGAATCATCCCGTAGATCCAGCCAGAACTGAGTAATCCATGATTAACGAACATACCTTGGCTGAAAAAGTAAACCGTAATGATTAAGCTGAACAACGCAGCAACGGCCATCCCTTTGGTTGGTAACCACCTCAGGTAAGGAAACCCCAGTCCGATAGCCATCCCCAGCAGGAATAGCCAGATTATCGGGTTGGTAACCAGTCCGAGCAACGCTGTACTCACAGCATACCCGGAAGGGTCCATACTAAACTGATGCCATAAGATCAATGGAAGTATGACAAGCGTTGCCGCAAAGAAAACGCCAGCCCAGACCCATCGTTTTGCAAAAAGGATTGTGGCTGAAATAAACAGATAAAACATAACCTCGTAGTTAAGAGTCCACCTGATGCCGTACATGCCGCTATCAGCAACATAAAAGGGGGCATGGTCTGGATATATCGGCATAAAAGTCAGTGCACTGATGAAGTTTTCCGTTTGTTCCGCGTAATGAAAAGTGCTCATTGCGCCACTCAGGAAGAAAGAAATAATCAGGATGATGTAATATGCCGGCAGTATCCTTAGGGCCCTTTTTTTCAGAAATATCAATGCGCCATTAATACCCTGGGGCGCTTTCGCGGCGCTCAGGGCAATAACAAACCCACTGATAAGAAAGAAGAGGTCGACCCCGGTAGCCCCCCACCCGAAAAGCCGGTCTCCGAGCCCTTGGCTCTCAACATTTATGTTCCAGCGAAAGTGAAAAAGCATAACACTAAGTGCGGCAAATCCTCTTAGCGCCTGCACGCCTCTAAAAGTAGAAGTATTCATGTAGTTTGGGCTAACCCTGATTTTTGAGTAAAGATTGAATTACAATTTTACAGGTTCGGTTACTGCCTTGTACAACTTATTGCAGCAAACGACAGTACCCGGCAGACATCCACAAGGCCATCTACACGACGAATTCCATCGAGTCGCTGAACAGCGTGATCTGGGCAACCATTAAGAAACGCAAAGTGTTCCCGACGGATGAGTCGGTACGAAAAGTTATTTATCTGGCAATCAAAGATGCATCGAGAAAATGGAGTATGCCGATCCAGAACTGGCGGCTGGCGATGAGCCGCTTTATTATCGAGTTCGGTGACCGCCTGAGAGATCACCTTTAATACGGCGGCAGTTACACTGAGTTATTTACAGGGTCTCACGATCACATATCAAGTTTATCAAGCATATAGCCTGCTATTACGCCAGCCATCTCAATCGCTTCTTTTGCCTCACTGTCCTGTATAGTTGGAAGCCAGGGTCGCCCATGACCAGTCCCTTGCTTATTTCTCAACCTGTTAATTCCAATTGCAGTTTCAAACATCTCTCGCTCCAGTGGACGATGAGCCTCTTCACGCTCACCTTCAACTTTATCCGCAGGAGTAGCCAGGCCAAGAGTGAAGAATGCCTGTCCAAGTAAAGCAGAAAAATTAGCTTGTTTTGGGTAAGTTCCATATTTCTGAGTGAGAACATGGGCAGCCGTTGCTTCTAAAATATCCTTGCTTGTTCCAGAAAGCAGAGCCGCATCCTCAGCCCCACGTTTCGCTCTCTCTACATATTTTCGTAATGCGTCTGTTAGCTCTCGACCACGTAGGCCTTCAATGTTTTGTCCATGTAAATAACCAGACTCTGTCAAAACTAACCCTTGATCTTTAAAAGCATCAATTGCGCCTAAAATAGCATCACGTCCTGCATAATTACTGGACTCTTGCCTGAATCCTCCTGCTACCCTGACGTTCTGCAACAGTGTATACGCCAATTTTTGGCCCGCATCGGGATTATGCTCCAAAGCCCAAGACAGAACGGTGCGAACCCGCTTTGTTTTTCCTACAGCTTGCTGATTTTTGGGATCAACATACGCCAATCCATGCTTTTCAAAAGCGTAACTTAATTCAGAATGAGACGGCGATCTTGGTGATTCAGCCTGGGCATCTCCCACAAGTCTGGCAACTGCTACTAAAATGGCCTCAGTCAGATCAAATCTCATCATTCATTCCCTAAAATTGAATCATCTCGATGAACAACTCAATCCCCGCCACCCTTATAAAACAACAGTCATAACAATCCAATTAAATCAACTAAGCGAGCGACCTCAATCCCCTTGCCGTATCGGTTGTAGGTAATTGTCGCATTGCTGTGTCCAGGCACTTGTGAGGCGTACTGTTCAGGAGCCCCATGCTGTTTGAACGTTGTGGCGGAGTAATGCCGCAATGAATGGAACTCTGGCAAGCCGTGCTTGGTTCTAAAGCGGGTGAACCAGCGGCTAAAGTAATGGCCGTAGCTTCCCAAGTGGAGCTGTAGGTCAGGGAAAAGATGCCCATTACTCTCGTTAACAAAATCAAGAAAACCAAGCGCTAAGAGATGGGGATGGATTGGCACAAAACGGCGTGAGCTATCCGTTTCCAATTTCTGGTTAGGGTTTAAATCATCAAGACGTAAGCACCATATTCCCTCAATCTGCATCATATCGTTGTGGTAAAGCTGGCAGGCTTCATTTTGTCGAATACCTGAATATTGACAAATCAGGATGATCCAACACCGCCAGTACTTCACTTCTTTGATAGCGATATGCAGACGCTTCAAATCGCTCAAGGTATAAGCAGGACGTCGATCCATAGGCGCAGTCGTTTCCCTCACGCCCATTCCCTCAAACGGGTTACGAAGCTCTTCATCTGTCCGGGTGGCAAACCACCTGGAAAAGGCCGAACTCTTTTTGATATAGCGATTTCTGCTGTATGCAGAGCCTTCAAGGTTATCAACAAAATCAGCGGCGCTACGTTTGCTGAATGGATCTTTTGTCGAAGCAAGATATGCATTTACACATCTGTTGATCGTTAGTATTTCTCGTTCACCAACCGAGCCAGCTTTCGCACTAGTGTACTTATTCAATTCGCTTAAAAGATTTTTAAAGGGGGGGCTTTTTTTGTGGGTTTTGGAAGAAAGCAACCGCAGCAGGTGAAGTGTGTACAGGGATGGCTTGCGGAACGCAGTGGAAAGGTTGTGAGGTGAGATATTTCTCCACACGGAGCAAGGCTTCACGCTTGGAACATGTGCGAAGAGAAATACGAATTTCACGGCGTTTCCGAGGTGTCAGGTAGACCCTGCGGTAGTACCGGATCCCGTGACGGGAAAGCATAAGATGCGACATTGATTAGCGTCCTAAGTGATACACAAAAGTTGTATCACCGCCGTTTCAATGCACGAAAAAAACGGGGTTACATGATGGATATCATGCACTTAGCAGAAATGGGTGGGGGCCCTGCCAGCTACATCCCGGCACACACGTCGTCTGCTCTGGCTGCTTCCTTCCGGATCTGACCTGGTAAACAGAGTAGCGTTGCGGGAGAACCAACAGAGCCCCCATTGAGAGCGTCGTTATCCAACGCGCAGGCGCATTATCCCTACTGGACCGGCTAATTGCAAGCAACCCCCAACCAGATGCTGGTTTATTGTGCAACCGCGTGCAGAAAGCTTGCGCTATCACCCCAAAGGGGCCTGCCACAGGCTGTTGACCCGCTATTTCTGCCGCCGCCGCGGGCGGCACGGCGGCGATGCCCGGACACAATTTTCCGTTTCGATACGCGTCTTGCGGACTAAATTAAGGGATTGCGAGCGCTATCGCAGCACATTTTCCTGTCGCCATCCATACTTCACGCCATATCGCCGTACTCTTTTTAATCAATCTCTGACCTCAAGGGTAATGGAATGAGTGAAGCTCCCCGTTTAACCACGACCCTCGCCATGCCAGAGATCGACGGCGTCACCCTCTCCTTTCAAGGGCTGAATTTCCTGCGCCCGGAATTGATGCTGGATTTTGTCAGCGTCAGCAGCGGTACCCTGCTGGCGGTTACCCCGGTTGCCGTGCTCTATTCCACGGTCGGCGTCCTGCGGCGTATTGATTTGCGCAAACTGCCCATCGAAGTCAGCGGCCGCATCATCTACCCGATCTCCTCGCAGCAACTGCCTTCCCTGCGGGCCAAGCTGATTATCAACGCCGGCTCCCGACGGCTGAAATTTTTAGAAAGTTTGCTGGCCATCAGCCCGCACGACAACGTGCACGGGATGCAGATTCTTGGCCTCGCGCTCGATTTCACTATCGTCAAACCCGTATAGCCCCGCGCTGTACAGGTACGCAGTCAGCGCTTATTCTGAGCCTTTCCCGGTTTACAGGACGCACGATGGATTCTCACGACACTTTTCCCCGGCGGGTCTGGCAAATTGTGGCCTCCATTCCAGAAGGTTACGTCGCCACCTATGGCGATATAGCGCGACTGGCGGGATCCCCCCGCGCGGCGCGCCAGGTTGGCGGGGTCCTCAAGCGCCTGCCCGAAGGCTCCACGCTTCCCTGGCACCGGGTGGTCAACCGTCACGGCGACATTTCCCTTACCGGCCCGGATCTGCAGCGTCAGCGCCAGGCGCTGCTGGCTGAAGGCGTGCAGGTATCCGGCGGCGGCCACATCGATCTGCAGCACTATCGCTGGATTTACTGAAGGCAAAAAAATGCCCCAGGCAAGGGGCATAGATGGTTTACTGCGCGGCGGGGGTATCGCTGCTGGCGACCGGTACGGCCATCTGCTGCACCGGCACCAGAACCAGGTCGGCACGGTTCCCTCCGCCATTCACCACCGTCTGCACGGTATCGGTGATAAACATCAGCCTGCCGCCAACCGTGATAGCCGAACTCAGCAAAATTCGCGCGTCAGGCTTAATGTCCGCCTGGTTATACGGCAGGACGAAGTCATACGGCGGCTGTTTACCTTCGGTACGAACCGTTTTCTGCGCCAGCACACGCGACGGCGCATCGGCTAACGACGCATCCGACAAGGTCACGGTGAGTACCGCATCCGGCGGTAGGGCGACTTTCTGCCGGATGGAAATAGTCCCTGAAACATTAGGCTGTTGCTGCGATGAGGTCAGTGAGGCAATGCCATAAGGATCGGGGGCAGCCGCATGGCTGGCCGTGTTTGCGCCGTGATTATTCGCGCAAGCGGTCAAAGCGGTTGCAACGGCTAAAGCACTTAACATATAGGCAAATTTCATTATGTTCTCCTTTTCATCCCTTTACATGCAGGAGTATGTCCTGCCTACTGGCGAGCAGTAACATTGGCATCGTGCATAAGTGTGGCACAGATCTCAGTTCTCTTCCTGCAAACGCCACTTTATTCAGATTATTACACCCATCGGACCACTTGCGATTCCAGGTTATACTTGGCCTCAATACGCACTGCGCGACACGTACTGCGCAACGCAGTTATCATTGATTGAGGGTAAATATGAGTCAGGCACTAACCAATCTGCTGGCATTATTGAATCTGGAAAAAATTGAAGAAGGGTTATTCCGCGGGCAGAGTGAAGATCTGGGCTTACGTCAGGTTTTTGGCGGCCAGGTCGTCGGTCAGGCGCTGTACGCGGCGAAAGAAACCGTGCCTGCCGAGCGTCTGATCCACTCATTCCACAGCTATTTCCTGCGCCCAGGAGACAGCCAGAAACCGATTATTTATGACGTCGAAGTGCTGCGCGATGGCAACAGCTTCAGCGCCCGTCGGGTCGCGGCCATTCAAAACGGGAAACCTATTTTTTATATGACCGCCTCTTTCCAGGCCCCGGAGCCCGGCTATGAGCATCAGAAATTGATGCCGGTCGCCCCTGCGCCGGATGGTCTGCCTTCCGAAACCGACATCGCGCGTAAGCTGGCGCACCTGCTGCCGCCGCAGGCCAAAGATAAGTTCCTCAGCGACAAACCGCTGGAAATCCGCCCGGTGGAGTTTCACAACCCGCTGAAAGGCCACGTTGCTGAACCGACCCGTCAGGTGTGGATCCGCGCCAACGGCGCGGTGCCGGAGGATATTCGCATCCATCAGTACCTGCTGGGCTACGCTTCCGATTTCAATTTCCTGCCGGTGGCGCTCCAGCCGCACGGCGTCGGGTTCCTGGAGCCGGGGATGCAGGTAGCGACGATCGACCACTCAATGTGGTTCCATCGCCCGTTCAACATTAACGACTGGCTGCTGTACAGCGTTGAGAGCACTTCCGCCTCCAGCGCCCGGGGCTTTGTTCGCGGTGAGTTTTATACTCAGGATGGCACGCTTGTGGCGTCAACGGTGCAGGAAGGGGTCATGCGCAACCGTCACGCATAAGGCGTCATCCGTGACGGGCCATGCCCGATACGCTCCCCCATGACGAAAAAAGCCTCCCGTCGGGAGGCTTTGCTGCTACTGGAGACAACTCAATTTATCAGGCGTTGTAGGCATTTTCGCCGTGGCTGTTGACGTCCAGACCTTCGCGCTCCTGCTCTTCCGGAACACGCAGACCTACGGTCATATCCGCCACTTTATAACCGATGAAGGCGACAATACCGGACCAGACGATAGTGATGCCGATACTTTCCAGCTGTACCAGCAGCTGATGGCCCATGGTCACGCCTTCCGCGTAGCCGACACCGCCCAGAGAGGTTGCGGCAAAGATACCGGTCAGGATACAGCCCACGATCCCGCAGACACCGTGTACGCCGAACACATCGCACGGGTCATCAACACGCAACCAGCGTTTCAGAACCGTTACGCCCCACAGACCCGCCAGGCCGGAAGCGATACCCACAATCAGTGAGCCGCCTACGCCGATGTAACCACATGCCGGAGTGACGCCAACCAGACCGGCAATCGCACCGGAACAGGCACCTAACAGAGAAGGTTTACCGCGGGTCGCCCATTCGCCGAAGGTCCAGGCCAGAATGGCCGCAGCGGTCGCCACAACGGTGTTGACGAAAGCCAGCGCGGCAATTTCGTTCGCCGCACTCGCCGAACCGGCGTTAAAGCCAAACCAGCCAACATACAGGATTGCCGTACCGGTGAAGACCATCGGCAGGTTATGCGGTTTAAACGCTTCTTTGCCAAAGCCAACGCGTTTGCCCATCATATAGGCGCCCACCAGACCGGCAACGGCGGCGTTGATATGCACCACGGTACCCCCGGCGAAATCCAGCGCGCCGTGCGTCGCCAGCAGACCACCGCCCCATACCATGTGCGCAATCGGCACATAGGAGAGGGTCATCCAGACGACGACAAAAATCAGCACCGCGGAGAAACGAATACGTTCAGCCAGTGCGCCCACGATCAGGCCAACGGTGATACAGGCGAAGGAGCCCTGGAAAGCGACGTGAATGTACTGATAGAAGGTCCCCATCAGCGCTTTCAGCTCAATGTTTTTCAATAATACCCAGTCGAAGCTGCCGAAGAAGCTGCCGCCGGTACCAAATGCCAGCGTGTAGCCATAAACGACCCACAGCACGCATACCAACCCAAAGGTGACGATGACCTGGGTCAGCATAGAGAGCACGTTTTTACCGCGAATCAGGCCGCCATAGAACAGCGCAATGCCCGGAATGGTCATAAACAGCACCAGCGCGGTGCAAATCATCATAAAGGCGTTGTCGGCTTTATCTGCCACTGCCGGTGCGGCCATCGCCAGCCCCGGAAGCAGTGCCAGCGCACCCAGACCCGTTTTCATTGTTGCTATTTTCATTTTCTCGATCCCCATCACTGTGTGGTCTGGACGTTACAGTGCCGCTTCGTCGGCTTCGCCGGTGCGGATGCGAATAACGCGTTGCAACTCGGCGACAAAAATTTTGCCATCGCCAATTTTTCCGGTGTAGGCCGCTTTACTAATCACATCAACGACCTCATCAAGCTGATCGTCGGCAATCGCGACATCAATCTTCACCTTTGGCAGAAAATTGACGCTATATTCGGCACCACGGTACAGCTCGGCGTGGCCTTTCTGACGGCCAAACCCTTTTACCTCAGTGACCGTCAGGCCCTGGATGCCGATGGAAGATAACGCTTCACGTACATCTTCCAGTTTGAATGGTTTGATTACCACGGTAACCAGCTTCATAAGTCCCCTCCGCTCTGAATTCGTAATGGCAGCAGCTAACACACAGGGAATAAAGCAAGGGCTATGCCAGAAATGAAAAAGGGCCGTATAGCGGCCCTTTTAAGGCAGAAAACAGAAGAACGGCATAAGAAGAAGGCGGAAAAACGCCGGTCACAGCCAAAAATGCACCATTACAGTGCACGGAGCGTTACATTTTTGCACCATGCTAAACCGCGCCAGCACCACTGCCTGCTTATAGTGCATCAGGCAATCAGCGACTCTTCCTGCGCGCTGGCGGCCAGCTCTTCACCAGCCAACTGCAGCTGATACATTTGCCAGTAGCGCCCTTTGGCTGCCAGCAACTGCTGATGATTGCCGCGCTCGACGGCCTGCCCACGGTGGAGCACCAGAATGGTGTCAGCCTCAACAATCGTCGACAGGCGATGCGCAATCACTACCAGCGTGGTGTGCTGGCGAACTTTGGCCAGCGCTTGCTGAATCGCCTGTTCGGTACCGGAGTCAATATTCGCCGTCGCTTCATCGAGAATCAGAATCTGCGGGGTATCCACCAGCACCCGCGCCAGCGCCAGCAGCTGCTTCTGACCCACCGAGAGATTATTCCCCTGCTCGCCCAGCTGCGTGTAAATCCCCTCGCTCATCCCGCGCGCCAGTTCCGCCAGTTGCACCGACTCCAGTGCCTCCCAGACCTGCGCCTCGCTGATATCGCGACCGAGCGTGACGTTGGCATAAAAGGTATCCGCCAGCACCACCGGATCCTGCTGCACCATAGCGACGCCCTGGCGCAACGCGCTGTGGCTCAACGAGGAGAGCGGACGACCGTCAATACGAATTTCCCCTTTGCTCAGCGGGTAGTAGCCCATCATCAGGCTGGCAAGCGTGCTTTTGCCGCTGCCGGTATGGCCGACCAGCGCCACAAAACCACGGGACGGAATCTCCAGGTTGATATCCTGCAGCACCAGGCGATTGCCGCGATAAGCAAAAGAGAGATTCTCAATCGACACCGTGCCGCTGCGCAGCGGCGCGCTATCCTGCCCCCACTCCTGACGCGGGCGATCCATCAATTCGAAGACGCGCTCGCCGGCGACCACCGCCTGCTGGAGCATCGATTGCTGGGTCGTCAGCTCAATCAGCGGCTCATTCAGACGCCCCAGATAGCTGATAAAGGCGTACAGCACCCCGACTTCAATCGTGCCAGCCGAGCTGAATCCGAACAGCATCAGCAACCCGCAGAGTACCAGCGTTGAGAACAGGCTCAGCAGCGGACGCAACAGGAAACCATCGAGGCGCAGCGTTTGCATCCGCGCCAGATAGTGCGCATAGCTGGCTTCACGCATCCGCTCGCCGAAGCGCGCCTGCTGGCGGAACTGCTGGATAACCCCCATACCGTTGATGACTTCATTAAAGCCGTCGTTGATATCCGCCAGCCAGGCACGCACCCGGCGCACGATCGGCGTGCTGTAGCGTTGATAAATCATCATCACAATCAACACCGCCGGGAAAATAGTCAGTGCCACCAGCGCCATGCGCCAGTCAAGGCTGAACATCGCCACCAGCATGGCGCCAATCAGCGCCGCGCTACGCAGCACCGTCGCCACCACCGTGACGTACAGATCGCGGATCACTTCCGTGTCGTTGGTGACGCGGGAGATCAGCTGCCCGACCGGCTGGGTATCAAATTCACTCAGCGGCTGGCGCAGCGCCGCATCCATCACATCACTGCGCAGCTGCTGCACCACGCCAACGGCGGCGCGATTAAACAGCAGCGACTGGTTATAGTGCAGGGTCGCCGCAAGGATCTGCAGGCCAAGATAGGCCACGGCCAGACCGCAGACCAGCTTCAGCGGCACGGCGTTCTTCGCCACCATATTGTCGATAAAGTAGCTGATCAATAGCGGGCCACTGACCTCGGCGGCCGCGGCAATCCACATCATCACCACCGCAATAATCAGCGGCTTACGCCACGGAGAACCGTAGGCCAGCAGACGTTTTAAAGTCGGCCAGAGCTCGGAAAAACTACGCATCAGCGGCCTCCTCGTGATCCTGCGGCGCATCGTCCAGCGCCGCTTCCAGCTGTTGATAGCGATACATGTCGCGATACCAGCCGGGTTGCGCCGCCAGTCCGTCATGGCGACCGCGCTGGACAATATGCCCATGCTGCATCACCAGAATCTCGCTGGCTTCAGTCAGTGCCGACAGGCGATGGGCGCTGATAATAACCGTTCGCCCCTCTCCCCATTGCCGCAGGTTATGCAATATCTGATGCTCGGTCCGGCCATCCACCGCCGACAGCGCATCGTCAAGAATCAGAATCTCCGCCTCCAGCAGCAGCGCGCGAGCGATGGAAATGCGCTGTTTTTGTCCGCCGGACAGCATCACGCCGCGTTCGCCGACTTCCGTTTCATAGCCCTGAGGCAGGCGCAGAATATCGTCGTGCACGCTGGCCAGCCGCGCAACATGCTCAATTTGCTCCGGCGTCGCATCGGGCCTGCCAAGCGCGATGTTGTTGGCGACGGTGTCGGAAAACAGGAACGGCGTCTGGTTCACCACCGCCAGACGGGCGCGCCAGCTATCGAGCTGCAGCCGCGTCAGCGGAATATCATGGAAGCGAATATCCCCTTGCGTGACGTCAAAGTGGCGCTGGATCAGCGCCAGGATCGTGCTTTTCCCTGCGCCGGTTGGCCCGCAAATACCCAGCATTTGCCCAGGCTGGAGCACAAAGTTGACCTTCTCCAGCGAGGTCTTATTCGCCTGCGGATAGATAAATTCGCGTACGGCGACGCTAAGCGCCCCGCGCCCTTCCGGGACCCGCTCATGACCATCGTTGACGGTCGGCGCTTCTTCGAGCATCGTGCGGATCCGACTGTAGGCCGCGCTGCCGCGTTCCACGATGTTAAACATCCATGCCAGCGCCAGCATCGGCCAAATCATCAAACCGAGATACATCACAAAGCTGGTCAACTGGCCGAGGGTCATACTGCCCTGCAGCACCATCCAGCTCCCTCCGCCGATTGCCAGCAGGTTAGCCGTGCCAATCGCGATATAGATAGTCGGGTCAAAGCGCGCATCAATCCGCGCCACGCGCATGTTCTTTCTGCCGGTATCCGCCGCATCGGCAGCAAACTGCGCCGATTGCCGGTCCTCCAGGCCAAAAGCCTTAATCATGCGGATACTGGTCAGGCTCTCCTGAGTACGATCGTTGAGGCTGGAGAATGCCGCCTGCGCGACGCGGAAACGTTCATGGAGCGCATCGCCGTTACGCTTGATAACCAGGGCCATCACCGGCATCGGCAACAGCGCCAGCAGAGTGAGCTGCCAGCTGATTTGCGTCGACATCACGATCAATACCGCACAGCCCATCACCAGCGAGTCCACCAGCGTCAGTACCCCTTCCCCCGCAGCAAACACCACCCGATCAACATCGTTGGTGGCGCGGGCGATCAGGTCGCCGGTGCGGTGGCGCAGGTAAAAGGCCGGATGCTGACGGCTGAGCTGACGATAAAAGTCCTCCCGCAGCTCCACGGCCAGCTGATAAGAGGCGCCAAAAAGCAGCACGCGCCAGACGTAGCGCAGCAGATAGACCATCACCGCGATCAGGACTAACGCACCGATCCACATCCACACCTTCTCTGCGGTGTAATGTTGTCTGGTGACGCCATCAACCACGATCCCCACCACCTTTGGCGGAATCAGCTGTAAAACGGCGATAATGGCCAGCAGGGCAATAGCACCGAGATAACGGCGCCACTCCCGGCGGAAGTACCAGCTAAGTTGAGCAAATAATCGCAAGCAGTTAAATCCTGAGTGTATAAATCGTCGCGGCAAACGCCGTTAATCAATAGGTAAGGCAGTGGTGTATTTTATCTGTTCCATCGCGAAACTCGAAGTGACATCAGACAACCCGGGGACGCTGTTCACCAACCGTTTATAAAAATCATCATAGCGTTTCATATCCGCTACCTGCACCCGCAGCAGGTAATCATACTCTCCCGCCATCCGCCAGAAACCGAGGACTTCCGCCATCTGCGTGACTTCGCTGACGAACCGGCAGTACCAGTCGCTGCTGTGATGCTGGGTCTTGATCAGCACAAATGCCGTCAGACCGAGGCCAAGCTTTTCGGCATCCAGCAGCGCCACGCGACCGAGCAGGATACCCTCATCTTCCAGCCGTTTCAGCCGTTTCCAGCAGGGCGTGGTGGTCAGATTAACGGCATCGGCCAGCGCCTGCAAAGAGAGGGTGCAGTCAGTTTGCAGCAAAGAAAGCAGCTTACGGTCAATTTTATCTAACACCGGGCACCTCTGGAGAAAAATTTTCTCCTTTCATTGTAATAGAAAGGCTAAATAGCAACAATTTTTCCTCGCACTTCCGCTAAGCTGGGCACAAAATGACAAACAGGAAATAACGATGAAGAGCGCCTGGGTAAAACACGCCATCAGTGAAATTAACGCCGATTATCAGCGTTCGGCCGACACGCACCTTATTCGCCTGGCGCTGCCCGGCTTCCCGGGTATTCAGATCTACCTGAAGGATGAGAGCACCCATCCTACCGGCAGCCTGAAACACCGCCTGGCGCGTTCTCTGTTCCTTTACGGACTGTGTAACGGCTGGATTAAAGAAGGGACGACGATTATCGAAGCCTCTTCCGGCTCGACGGCAGTCTCTGAGGCCTACTTCGCACGCCTGCTCGGCCTGCCGTTTATCGCCGTCATGCCTTCCTGTACGGCGAAACGCAAAATTGAGCAGATTGAGTTTTATGGCGGACGCTGTCACTTCGTCGAGAGCGCGTGCGAAATCTATGCCGCCTCCGAGAGACTGGCTCGCGAGCTGAACGGCCATTATATGGATCAGTTTACCTTCGCTGAACGGGCGACAGACTGGCGCGGCAATAACAATATTGCCGACAGCATTTTCCGGCAGATGACCCATGAACCGCATCCGCAGCCCGCTTACATCGTGATGAGTGCGGGGACCGGCGGAACATCGGCCACGATTGGCCGCTATATCCGCTGTCAGGGTTATGATACTCAACTGCTGGTGGTCGATCCGCAAAACTCGGTGTTCCTCGACTACTGGCAGAGCCGCGATGCCGACCTGCGCAGCCCGGTCGGCAGCAAAATAGAAGGTATCGGTCGTCCGCGCGTCGAGCCGTCATTTATTCCTGACGTCGTCGATGAGATGCTGCGGGTGCCGGACGCGGCCAGCGTCGCCAGCGCCCTGTGGCTGGAAACGCTGCTGGGTCGCAAAGTCGGCGCCTCCACCGGCACCAATATGTGGGGGGTGCTTGAGCTCGCCGTGCGTATGCGCGCCGAGGGACGTACCGGTTCTATCGTCACTCTGCTGTGCGACAGCGGCGAACGCTATCTGGAGAGCTATTACAACCCGCAGTGGGTCTCAAGTCAGATAGGCGATATCACTCCGTGGCAGGCAAAAATCGCGGCAATGGTGAACACACAATAAAAAAAAGCCAGACACCGTGGCGCCTGGCTTGCTGGAAAGGTCTGTTTATTCGGGGGAATAAGGAAGATCGGGATTATCCAGCCAATGCGTTAAAAAATGGGAGACCGCTTCATGCCGGCAGTCTCCAATAACCGGTAAATGCGGCAGTTCAGCTTTGAGCTGCGGCATCGCGTTACCCATAATGACCCCGCGCCCCACGCTACCGAGCATTTCGCGGTCGTTCATGGCGTCGCCAAACGCCATACAATCCTGCATCGACAGGCCCAGATGCTGGCTAAGTACCGCCAGCGCTGCGCCTTTATTACACCCATTTGGCAGCACTTCCAGGCAGTCGAACGCTGAAAAACAAATATGCGCGCGATCGCCGAGCGCTTCAGCCAGCTGAACGTTGAGCCGCCGGAGATCGTCGTGCTCGCCGCAGAAGCAGACTTTGGTGACGTTATCCGCCGGCATCCGTCTGGGATCGGATATCTGATAGCGGAAGCCGCTGAAAATATGCGCTTTTAGCAATCCGGGCATCTCCTGGCCGGTAAACCAGCCGCCATCATTAAAGACGTGCATGCTGGCCGCCGTGTCCCAGCGGCGGTGGAGCACCGCTTCCGCGACGCCAGGATCGAGATCGCGGCGGTGCAGCTCTTCTCCATCCACGGCATGAATCCGCGTACCGTTGCCGGTAATTAAGTAGGCATCCAGCGAGAGTTCACCGATGACGTGGCGCATTTCCAGCGCATGGCGGCCCGTGGCAAAGGTCAGGGTAATATCACGATCGCGCAGACGCTTCAGCGTTGAGCGCGTTGACGTTCCCAGACGATGGTCCGGCAGCAGCAGCGTGCCGTCCATATCAAATGCAGCGAGTCTTGCCATGTGAGCTCCCAAAAGCACGGTGAGTTTTACTTGAGTTCCAGTATTGCCTGAGATATACGGAAGTAATAGTGAATAGATAAATTTTATTGTTCCGGGTTTATAAACCGTGCTCGCGCAGGCTGCGAAGGGGCGAGGCCGAAGGACAGCCCGGGTAACGGGGTGAGCAAGCGTAGCCAACGCAGAGGCCGGTTGAAGGATGAAGTGCCTATGAGGTTATTAAACCGTCTGAACCAGTACCAGCGCCTCTGGCGGCCCTCCTCCGGCGCGCCGCAGCAGGTGACGGTCGGTGAACTGGCTGAACGCTGTTTTTGCAGCGAGCGCCATATTCGAACGCTGCTGCGTCAGGCTCAGGAGGCCGGCTGGTTGAGCTGGCAGGCCGCTCCCGGGCGCGGAAAACGCGGCACGCTGATTTTTCACACCGCGCCAGAAGCCTTACGTAATGAGATGATGGAGCTGGCGCTGAATAATGGTCAGCAGAAAAACGCGCTGGAGCTGGCTCAGCTGGCGACGGAAGAGCTGAAGGCGCTGCTTTCGCCTTTTCTTGGCGGTCAGTGGCAAAACAATACGCCGACTTTGCGTATTCCCTACTATCGCCCGCTTGACTCACTGCGGCCGGGTTTTTTACCTGGCCGCGCCGAACAACATCTTGCCGGGCAAATTTTTTCCGGACTGACGCGCTTCGGCGCGCACAGTAGCTCTCCGGTCGGAGATTTAGCTCATCACTGGCAGGTATCGCCGGACGGCCTGTGCTGGCAGTTTTATATCCGTTCAACGCTGTTCTGGCATAATGGCGATCCGCTAGAAACGCCGCAGCTTCAGCGGCGACTGCTGATGTTGCTGGAGCTACCCGCCCTGCGCGCCCTGTTTGCCAGTATTAACCGCATTGATGTCACGCATGCGCAGTGTCTGACGATTACGCTGCATCGCCCGGATTACTGGCTCCCTTTCCGCCTTGCCAGCGACGGCAGCGTACTGGCGCATCCCGATGAACCAACGGTCGGCAGCGGGCCGTTTCGCCTGCAACTGTTCAGCCCGGAACTGGTGCGGCTGGAGAATCATCCGCGCTATCATCTGCACCACCCGCTGATCCAGGCGGTGGAGTACTGGATAACTCCCCAGCTGTTTGAGCAGAATCTGGGCACCAGCTGCCGCCACCCGGTGCAGATTACCATTGGCGATCCGGACAAGCTGGCAAATCTTCGTCAGGTCAGCAATAGCATCAGCCTCGGATTTTGCTACCTGACGCTGCATCAAAGCCCTCGCCTCAGTAAAGCTCAGGCGCAGCGGCTGGTATCGCTGATTCACCGTTCTTCACTGCTAAAGACACTTCCGCTCGACGAAGATTTGATTACCCCCAGTCACGAGGTGTTGCCCGGATGGACCATTCCCCAGGGGCCGGAAAATCAGGATGTGCCTCTGCCTGAACAGCTTACGCTGTTGTATCACCTGCCGGTCGAACTGCACACGATGGCGGAACAGCTTCGCCTGCGGCTTGCCGCCCTCGGCTGTGAACTGAAGCTCATTTTTCACGACGCCAAAAACTGGCACGGTTGCCAGGAACTGGCGCAGGCGGATTTGGTCATGGGCGATCGGCTGATCGGCGAAGCGCCGGAATACACGCTGGAGCAGTGGCTGCGCTGCGATACGATGTGGCCCCATTTATTGACCGGGGCGCAATATGCTCATCTGCAGGCCACCCTCGATGCCGTCCAGGCGCAGCCTGAAGAACGCAGCCGCAACGAAGCGTTGCGCAATGTTTTCAATATCCTGATGGACGATGCCATCATGACGCCGCTATTTAATTACCATTATCGTATCAGTGCCCCGCCGGGCGTGAACGGCCTGCGGCTTAACGCCCGAGGCTGGTTTGATTTCACCAGCGCCTGGCTACCGCCATCACCGCCGTGATGAAGCTGGTCGCCGCGCCTGTCAGGCGCTACCATATCGCTTTCACTTTGATTGTCAGGAATTGCCATGAAACGCGCCGTAGTTGTCTTCAGCGGAGGACAAGATTCAACAACCTGCCTGGTGCAGGCTCTGCAACAGTACGATGAAGTGCACTGCGTCACTTTTGATTATGGCCAACGCCACCGCGCGGAAATTGACGTTGCGCGCGCTCTGGCGTTAAAGCTGGGCGCCGTTGCCCATAAGGTGCTCGACGTGACGCTGCTCAACGAGCTTGCCGTCAGCAGTCTGACCCGCGATAACATTCCGGTGCCGGACTATGAGCCGGAAGCCAGCGGTATCCCGAATACCTTTGTGCCCGGACGAAATATCCTGTTTTTAACACTGACGGCGATTTATGCCTACCAGGTCAAGGCGGAAGCGATCATTACCGGCGTTTGCGAGACCGATTTTTCCGGCTACCCGGACTGCCGCGACGAGTTCGTGAAAGCGCTGCACCATGCCGTCAGCCTGGGAATGGCGAAAGATATTCGCTTCGAGACGCCGCTGATGTGGCTGAACAAAGCCGAGACATGGGCCTTAGCCGATTACTGGGGCCAGTTAGCGCTGGTGCGCCATGAAACCCTGACCTGCTATAACGGCATTAAGGGCGACGGCTGCGGACAGTGCGCGGCCTGTAACCTGCGCGCCAACGGGCTAAGCCAGTACGAAGCCGATCGACCAGGTATTATGGCCGTGATGAAGCAGAAAACCGGGCTACAGTAGCCGCTTATTTCCCGGTAGCGACTGACGCCTTCGCGGGCCTGCGAGAACCGCGTATACCATCAGGCCCGTAGCCCGCCAGCGTACTCCTGTCCCCAATCCGCAACGACCTACAGGCCGGGCAGGCATCAGCCGCCACCCGGCATTTTCTCGATTAGCGTTAGCTGAAACAGATGCGCAGCTGCGCCTCCGGGACAGGCTCCTGCGCTGGGCCTGTCAGCAAGACTCCAGTTGCACCAGTTTCTCGCGCAGTTCGCCCTCCAGCGGCAGCGCCTTCTGCGTTTTAAGATTGATGCAGACAAAGGTGATTAGCGCATCGGCTACCACCTCGCCGTTAGGGTTAAGGGTGACGACCTGGCTTAACGTCCCGCTTTTTCCGTTCAGCTGTTCCAGTTTGCTGGTGACGGTGAGCACATCGCCTAATACCGCCGGACGTCGATAGTTGATATTGATATTCACCACCACGAAGGCGATGTTACGTGCGGTCATCCAGTGAAAGGCCGGGCTGCTCTCCAGGCCATCCCAACGCGCCTCTTCGAGAAACTCCAGGTAACGCGCATTATTGACGTGCTGATAGACGTCGAGATGATAGCCGCGAACTTTGATTTGTGTCTGCATAGCGCACATGCCTTATCTTTCATTGTTGTTTTGAGGTCAGAGGTCACACCACTCGTGTGACCTCTTCAGTCTGGCAAATAATAACGACTGTGCAAACTTGTACTGCAAATTTACAGCGTCAGATGTGACAGATTTCTCTCCACCAGCGAGCTACCCATCCCCGGGACCTGCTTAAGATCGTCAACGGTTTTAAAGGGCCCGTACTCTTCGCGATAGCTCACGATAGCCTGCGCTTTCTTCAGACCGACGCCATTCAGAGCCTTTGCCAGCTCTTCTGCGCTGGCGCTATTGATACTCACCCTGGTTCCATCATTCTCAGTCGCGTTTAACGCCTCAGGCGCCTTCGCCTGCGGCGTCTGCACGCTCTCCTTTGCCGTCGCCGACGTTTTCCCGCTGGAAGGGGCGGCAAGTACGCCCTGACTTCCTGCCGCACAAACCAGTACGGCGGCGGCAATAAGCGTTTTCAATCCACATTTCATGCTGTTATCTCCTTGTTTGTAGACAGCGGAGTCACAATAACGAGCGTGGAAAAAGAGTACAAAAGGCAAACCGCAGAAATGGAAAAGGCCGCGAAAGCGGCCTTTGAGGATTACATCACGTTACTGATTTTTGCGAAGCGTCACGAAATTATTGCTGCTGGTCGATGGCATCGCCGAGTTTAATTTTCGCAGACTTACGCAGGTTGCTCATCAGCGCTTCGAAAGCAATCTGAGCATTGTTCTGCGTGATGCCTTGAACCATGGCTTTTTTCTGCTCTTCCGGCATGTCGCCGGCTTTCACTTCATCCAGCGCCAGCAGCACCACATTGCCTTTGATGTCGCTACCCATACCGTAGACAGGTTTACCCTGCTGCGGCAGCGGCAGAGCAAACGTCGCCTGGCTCAATGGATCCTGACCGGTACGGGCCAGCGTCTGCGCCGGGCCGAAGCTTAAACCTGCGGCCTTCATCGCCTCGTCACCTTTGCCATCTTTGAGCGCCGCCAGCAGCTTGTCTGCATCCAGCTTCGCCTGTTGTTCAGCTTTGGTGTGTTTTACGATATCGATAACCTGCGCTTTCACATCCGCCAGCGGCTTCACGGCTTCCGCTTTATGCTCGCTGATACGCAGAACAAATGCGCGATCGCCATCGACGGTGATGATATCGGAGTTGCTGCCCGGCGTACCGTTCTCGCCCACCAGACCGCCGTTGAAAATAGCATCGGAGACCGGTTTAAAGTTCAGCTCTTCCGGCAGATTGTCACGCCCAAACCAGCCGGTTTCGCTCACTTTCACACCCGCAGCCTGTGCGGCGCTGGCCAGAGATTCGTTATCATTGCTGGCCGCATCGCTCACTTTCTGCTGTAGCGCGTAGTAAGCATCCAGCGCTTTTTCCTGCTTCACTTTCGCCGCGATATCATCGCGAACGTCAGCCAGCGGTTTAACCTTCGCCGGCTGAACATCATCAAGACGGACAACCAGGAAACCCACGGAAGATTTAATCACGCCAGAAAGCTGGCCTTTTTCTTTCAGACCGGCATTTTTCAGCTCCGGCACCGTTGCGGCATCTTCCATCCAGCCCATATCGCCACCGTTGCGGGCAGAGATAATGTCGGTAGATTTTTCTTTCGCCAGGGCGGCGAAATCGGCCCCTTTCTTCAGTTCATCCAGAATAGTCTGGGCATCGGCTTCGGTCTTGGTCTGAATCACGCTGTAGCGGTTACGCTGCGGCTGCGTGAACTGATCCTGGTGCTGATCATACCAGGACTGAATTTCCTGGTCAGAGGCGTTCTCCTGCATGCCAGCCGCATCCATTTTAATGTAGCTGACGCGGAACTGCTCCGGCGCCATAAAACGGGCCTGGTTTTGCTGGTAGTAAGCGTTGATTTCCTCATCGCTCACCGTCTGCTTCGCCGCCAGCGCGTTGACATCGATGGTAGCTTCACGCACTACGCGTTGCTGAGATACCAGCGCAGCCAGCTGATCGGACTCACCGGACAGCATAAAGTCGGTACCGGCAATGGCATTAATCAGCTGCTGAGTCGTCAGCTGGTTGCGCAGCGCCTGCGCGTACTGATCGGTGGTCATACCCATTTGATTCACGATACCGCCAAAACGTTCGTTATCAAATTTGCCGTTAGTCTGGAAAGCCTGGGTCTGGAAGATAGCTTGTTTGACTTGAGCATCGCTGACGCTCAGTCCAAGTTCGCGGGCGTACTGGTCAAGCAGCGACTCGTCAATCAGACGGTTCAGCACCTGCTGACGCATGGTTTTCATGTAGTTTTCGTTGGCCGCCAGTTCCGAGAACCGATCGCCAAGCTGCTGCTGCATACGGTTACGTTCGCTGGCAACGGCATTTTCAAACTGTGAGCGACCAATTTCCTGGTCGTTAACTTTCGCGGCATAATTGTTACTGCCGCCAATCAGGTAACCACTCACCCCGGTCAAAATGAACGAGATAATGATGATACCGAAAATAATCTTGAGCACGACGCTATTGGCGGCCGTGCGTAGGTTGTCCATCATGGTGTAACAACGCTCCGCTGTAGATGACTTTAGCTCGCGCAGCATAGCACGTGATGGCTGCCGCGCGTGAGGACCTATTTTGACAAGAAAATGGGGGGATTGTCAGCCCACAAGTGCGTACAAACACACATAAAGTCGGGTTTCGGGCAAATAAAAAAGGCACATCTCGCGATGCGCCCTTGTACTTCGTCACATTCCCTGATGGGAAGCCGATCAGTTTACCGCGTCTTTCAGCGCTTTACCGGCACGGAAACCCGGCACTTTGGCAGCAGCGATGGTAATTTCTTTACCTGTTTGCGGGTTGCGACCGGTACGGGCAGCGCGCTCTTTCACAGCAAAGGTACCAAACCCGACCAGCGCAACGTCATCTCCAGCCTGCAGAGATTCAGTAACAGAAGCAATTAAAGCATCTAACGCACGTCCGGCTGCAGCTTTAGAAATGTCCGCACCCGCAGCAATTTTGTCAATCAGTTGAGATTTATTCACTGTTCTCTTCCTCTCTTTATAATTTATATCGCACCAGAATCCTTCGTGGTGCGACCGCGCAGCAGTTATATCAGGACTGTCATGCCCTTACAACAGAGTTGTAGATGACCCCCTGCCAGCGATCTAAGTTAGCTACACAAAAAAAGGCTGGCAAGTACGAATTTACTTCCCAGCCCCACTTTTCTTAGCGCTATTTGCGCGAAATCACTATTTTGCCGTGACTACCTGCATGCCAAAGGGTTCGTTCTGCAACGCAAGTGTCAGAACTTCTTCGATTCGTTTCACCGGATGGATATCTAAATCGGCAATAACGTTATCTGGAATTTCTTCAAGGTCACGTTTATTTTCATCAGGAATCAGAACAGTCTTAATGCCGCCGCGGTGTGCCGCCAGCAGTTTTTCCTTCAGACCGCCGATTGGCAGCACCTGGCCGCGCAGGGTAATTTCCCCCGTCATCGCGACGTCAGCGCGTACCGGATTCCCCGTCAGACAGGACACCAGCGCGGTACACATCGCGATACCGGCGCTCGGACCGTCTTTCGGCGTCGCCCCTTCCGGAACGTGAACGTGAATATCACGTTTTTCGTAAAAGTCTGAGTTAATACCCAGCTTATCCGCACGCGAACGGACTACGGTCAGCGCAGCCTGAATAGACTCCTGCATCACTTCGCCCAGCGAGCCGGTATAGGTCAGCTTGCCTTTACCCGGCACGCAGGCGGTTTCGATGGTCAGCAGATCGCCGCCCACTTCCGTCCATGCCAGACCGGTGACCTGACCAACGCGGTTTTCGCTATCCGCACGACCGTAGTCATAGCGCTGCACGCCAAGGAAATCATGCAGGTTATCGCCGCTAATCGTGATGTGCTTCAGTGACTTATCCAGCAGCAGCTGTTTGACCGCCTTACGGCACAGCTTGGAAATTTCACGCTCCAGCCCACGCACGCCCGCTTCACGGGTGTAATAGCGAATAATCCCGATAATCGCGCTGTCCTCAACGGTCAGCTCGCCTTTTTTCAGCGCATTACGCTCAATCTGTTTAGACAGCAGGTGGCGTTTGGCAATGTTCAGTTTTTCGTCTTCGGTATAACCGGACAGACGAATCACTTCCATACGATCCAACAGCGGAGCCGGGATATTCATGGAGTTAGAGGTCGCCACAAACATCACGTCGCTCAGATCGTAGTCCACTTCCAGATAGTGGTCGTTAAACGCCACGTTCTGTTCAGGATCCAGTACTTCCAGCAGCGCTGAAGCCGGATCGCCGCGCATGTCAGAGGACATTTTGTCTATCTCATCCAGCAGGAACAGCGGGTTTTTCACGCCCACTTTCGCCATTTTCTGGATCAGTTTGCCCGGCATGGAGCCAATATAGGTCCGACGGTGACCGCGGATTTCCGCTTCATCACGCACGCCGCCCAGCGCCATACGCACGTATTTACGTCCGGTTGCTTTGGCGATGGATTGACCCAACGAGGTTTTACCCACCCCCGGCGGTCCAACCAGGCACAGAATCGGCCCTTTGAGCTTATTCACACGGCTCTGCACCGCAAGATACTCAAGGATACGATCTTTCACGCGCTCAAGGCCGTAGTGATCGGTATCGAGGATCTCCTGAGCCTGACGCAGATCTTTTTTAACCTTGCTGCGCGCGTTCCACGGCACCTGCACCATCCAGTCGATGTAGCCGCGTACGACGGTCGCTTCCGCCGACATTGGCGACATCATCTTCAGCTTTTGCAGTTCCGCTTCGGTTTTTTCTTTTGCCTCTTTCGGCATTTTCGCCGCGTCGATCTTACGCTTCAGCGCTTCGTTCTCGTCCGGGGCATCGTCCATCTCACCGAGCTCTTTCTGGATGGCCTTCATCTGCTCATTCAGATAGTACTCACGCTGAGATTTTTCCATCTGCTTTTTCACGCGGTTGCGAATGCGCTTCTCAACCTGCAGCAGATCGATTTCCGATTCCATCATCGCCATCAGATATTCCAGACGTTCGTTAATGTCGGACATCTCGAGGACGGACTGCTTATCGGCCAGCTTGAGCGGCATGTGGGCAGCGATGGTATCCGCCAGGCGCGCGGGATCGTCGATGCTGTTGAGCGACGTCAGCACTTCCGGTGGGATTTTCTTGTTCAGCTTGATATAGCCTTCAAACTGACCGATCGCGGTGCGCACCAGCACTTCCTGCTCGCGTTCGTCGATCGCCGGCGATTCAAGGTACTCGGCTTTCGCTGAAAAATGCTCGCCGTTATCCGATAATGCAGAAATACGCGCGCGCTGCAGGCCTTCAACCAGCACTTTGACGGTGCCATCAGGCAGCTTCAGCATCTGTAAAATTGATGCCACGGTCCCGACGGTGAAAAGATCATTTACACCCGGCTCATCCGTCGAAGCTTCTTTCTGCGCAACCAGCATGATTTTTTTATCATGGTCCATAGCCGCTTCAAGACAACGGATAGATTTTTCCCGCCCTACAAACAGGGGTATGACCATGTGCGGATAAACCACCACATCGCGCAACGGCAATACGGGGATTTCAATGCGTTCAGAACGCTCAGGATTCATAGAGCTCTCTCTTAGTTTAAAGTCCGCCAGGTAGCCAGCGGCACGACTCGTCATCGCGACGCCGTTAATATGTAATCCAGTATATGGGGATGTATTCCACACATTCAACGGCGGGAATGCAGGAAAAATAAAAGGGGGGATAAAATCCCCCCTTTTTTGTTAACTGCTTGAACGAGTTGGTTAATTATTCACCAGACGCCTGCTGCGCTTCCGGTTTGCCATAGATCAGCAACGGCTTGCTCTGTCCGTCGATAACGGAGGCGTCGATAACCACTTTTTCCACATCTTCCATTGACGGAAGATCGTACATGGTATCGAGCAGCGCCGCTTCAACGATAGAACGCAGACCGCGTGCGCCGGTTTTACGCGCCATCGCTTTTTTGGCGATCGCGTCCAGCGCTTCATCGCGGAACTCCAGCTCAGCGCCTTCGAGGTTGAACAATGCCTGATACTGTTTAGTCAGGGCATTTTTCGGCTCTTTCAGGATCTGAATCAGCGCTTCTTCGCTCAGCTCATTCAGCGTTGCGACGACCGGCAGACGACCGATGAACTCCGGAATCAGACCAAATTTGATCAGATCTTCCGGCTCAACCTGCGACAGCAGCTCGCCTTCGCTCGCTTTGTCGGATTTGGCTTTTACCGTCGCGCCGAAACCAATACCTGAACCGGTTTCTACACGATGGGAAATGACCTTATCCAGACCGGCAAACGCGCCGCCGCAGATAAACAGGATCTTAGAGGTGTCAACCTGCAAGAACTCCTGCTGCGGATGCTTACGCCCGCCCTGCGGTGGTACCGCGGCAACGGTCCCTTCGATAAGCTTCAGCAGCGCCTGCTGCACGCCTTCACCAGAGACATCGCGGGTAATCGACGGGTTATCCGATTTACGCGAAATTTTGTCGATTTCATCGATGTAGACGATACCGCGCTGCGCTTTCTGTACGTCGTAGTCGCATTTCTGCAGCAGCTTCTGAATGATGTTTTCGACGTCTTCACCGACATAACCGGCTTCGGTCAGGGTGGTGGCGTCAGCCATGGTGAACGGCACATCCAGCAGGCGCGCCAACGTTTCCGCCAGCAGCGTTTTACCGGAACCTGTCGGCCCAATCAGCAGAATGTTACTTTTACCCAGCTCAACGCCGTTGCTGGTATCACCATTGCGCAGGCGTTTGTAGTGGTTGTATACCGCAACGGCCAGCACTTTTTTCGCCGGCTCCTGGCCGATAACGTAATCGTCCAGGTGATGGCGGATTTCGTGCGGCGTCGGCAGCGCACTGCGTTCACGATGCGGCGCGACTTCTTTAATCTCTTCGCGAATGATGTCGTTACATAAATCAACGCATTCGTCGCAGATATACACGGATGGCCCGGCGATCAGCTTACGTACTTCATGCTGGCTTTTGCCGCAAAAAGAGCAATACAACAGTTTGCCCGAACCATCTTTGCGTTTATCTGTCATGAGTCCAAACCTCTTATTAAGTTCTTTGTGCCGCACACGACGACGCAAATGCCATTATCAGGCGCAAGCCGCTGACACGCGTTGTGCCGCCCTACTCCAGACAAGTATAGCGGCCCCCTTACGCCAGGGGCATCAATTACGATGGGCCAAAATGGAATCGACCAGGCCGTATTCCACCGCTTCGGAGGCTGACAAGAAACGGTCACGCTCGGTGTCGTTCTCAATCTGCGCCAGGGATTGACCCGTATGGTGTGCCATCAGTTCATTCATCCGCCCTTTCACTTTCAGGATCTCGCGGGCGTGAATTTCGATATCCGTCGCCTGACCCTGATAGCCGCCCAGCGGCTGGTGGATCATCACGCGGGAGTTCGGCAGGCAGAAACGCTTGCCTTTTGCCCCTGCAGTCAGCAGGAATGCGCCCATCGATGCCGCCTGGCCCATACAAATGGTGCTCACGTCAGGCTTGATGAACTGCATGGTGTCGTAAATCGACATCCCGGCGGTGATCACCCCGCCCGGAGAGTTAATGTACAGATAAATGTCTTTTTCCGGGTTTTCCGCTTCCAGAAAAAGCATCTGCGCCACGATCAGATTCGCCATGTGGTCTTCCACCTGGCCGGTCAGAAAGATGACGCGTTCCTTGAGCAGACGGGAGTAGATATCAAAAGAACGTTCACCGCGCGAGGTCTGTTCAATGACCATCGGCACCAGGGCCATATGGGGTGCAAAGTTATCTCGTTCGCCACTGTATGACATTTCCGTCTCCTGGATTAATTTTGAATAAACCTGCCGCACTGATTGTAACCTTATGGACGGATTATCAGCCAGAGTCTTCTGTCCGTCATCATTCAAATTACCTGAATATCAACCTGACACCCACAACCTGAACGAATCCCGACAGACACGCTTCGTCATTATGCATGATTTCACGCATGCGGTTTCGTCTCCTCGTAGTGGGGGCGATGCAATCATAATTCAAGCATAACAAGCTTTTGTCGTAACGCTATCATTGATATCGCATTTTCGCACTCATCCTGAAGCTATTGCTGCGATAAAAAAAAACCCGCCGCCTCTCGGCAACGGGTTTTACCTGAACGTTAAACCGTGGGGCGAAATTACGCCTGCTGGTTCATCAGCTCATTGAAGGTGGTGGCTTTTTCAGACACTTTCGCTTTTGCCAGAACGGCTTCAACAGCCTGCTCTTCCAGCGCGACGTTGCGCATGTTGTCCATCAGTTCGTTGTTTTTGCTGTAGAACTCAACAACTTCTTTCGGATCTTCGTAAGCGGAAGCCATCTCTTCGATCAGGCCTTTAACGCGATCTTCGTCAGCTTTCAGCTCGTGGGTACGAATCACTTCGCCCAGCAGCAGACCGACAACAACGCGGCGTTTAGCCTGCTCTTCGAACAGTTCGCGCGGCAGTTCCAGAGCCTGTTTCTCATTGCCACCGAAACGCTGAGCAGCCTGACGACGCAGAACGTCGATTTCGCTGTCGATCAGGGCAGCTGGCACGTCGATGTCATTGGCTTTAACCAGACCTTCGATAGCCTGAGACTTCACGCGGTTACGCACGGCGCCTTTCAGCTCGCGATCCATGTTTTTACGCACTTCAGCGCGCAGACCTTCAACGGAACCATCTTCAACGCCGAAACGTTTGATGAATTCAGCAGTCAGTTCCGGCAGTTCGCGCTCTTCAACTTTCTTCAGGTTGATAACGAACTTAGCCGCTTTACCTTTCAGGTTTTCTGCGTGGTATTCTTCCGGGAAGGTCACATCGATAGTGAACTCTTCGCCCGCTTTGCGGCCTTTGATACCGTCTTCAAAGCCCGGGATCATACGACCCTGGCCCATCGCCAGTACGAAGTCAGACGCTTTGCCGCCTTCAAACTCTTCGCCGTCAACAGAACCGGTGAAGTCGATGGTTACGCGGTCTTCTGCATCAACAGCGCCATCTTTGTCTTTCCAGTTAGCCTGCTGCTTACGCAGAGTGTCCAGCATGGTGTCGACGTCAGCGTCGGTCACTTCAACAACCGGTTTTTCAACTTCGATTGTTTCCAGACCCTGCAGCGCAACTTCCGGGTAAACTTCGAACTCTACCGCGTAGGTGAAGTCTTCACCCAGCTTGTATTCGCCCGGAACGTAGTTCGGCGCGCCGGCCGGATTGATTTTCTCTTTGATGATCGCGTCAACAAACTGACGGCTCATCAGGTCGCCCAGCACGTCCTGGCGAACGGATGCGCCATAACGCTGAGCAACAACATTCATCGGCACTTTCCCTTTACGGAAGCCGTCAATGCGAACTTTTTTCGCCACGTTGACCAGCTCGCTTTTGACAGCATTCTCGATGCTGTCAGCGGCGATAGTAATCGTTACACGGCGCCCAAGGCCCTGAGTGGTTTCAACTGAAACTTGCATCTTGTTACCTCAAAAAAATCACAGTGCTCGGTCAACTCTGGAAGCGCGTGTACGTTGCTTCGCAGAACCGGGATGCCCTCTTCAAATCAGAAACACATTCCCTGTCGTCAGAATCATCCCGAAGACATTCATATAAGACGCGGCATTATAGCGGCATCACTTTTGTGAGTCGAGAACGGTTGTCGCCCACTGCTGCGGCATTTTTCACATTTCCCGCGCAAATTTGTCTTTAAAAGCGCCCACTGCGCACATTTTCAGACAAAACAAAACGGCCCGCAGGCCGTTTTTGATAAATCTTCACGCAACATACTGGAAAAGTTCCCGCGGTTGCAAATACGATTTCTAGGCGATAGTTCCCGCGCCGCGGCAAGGAGGAGAGGCAAAGACCGTGTCCTGGAGACCTTCCCACTCTTTAATCGTATAGGTATGCAGCGCCAGCGCATGCACAGTGCTCGACAGCTCCTCAGTCAGCGTACCGTAGATCATACGGTGACGGTTCAGAAAACGCTCGCCGGTGAACCGATCGCTCACCAACACCACTTTAAAATGACTTTCAGAGCCAGCCGGGACATTGTGGCGATAACTTTCATCCACGACTTCGAGATACACGGGGTCGAACGCTGCCCTAAGTTTTGCTTCGATCTGTTCACGTATCATCATGAATTTTCTCCTCCGACAACGCTGAGATGCCGCCATTCCTTTTAAATGTTAGCCGCTTTTACCGCTTCCATTAGGGGAAAACAACAAAAAATTAGCATTCTTCTGATATTTTCATTCAAAAGTATCAAGTTTACTGACTCTCTCCCGCCGAACAGCCGCCAGGATCGCGATAAAAATGGGAGAAGGCGATAAAATGTACAACGCGATGAATTTACATGCGCTGCTACTTCCCCTCGCCGTTGGCGATGTTATGATGGCGGTAATTTTCCTCAATGACCCCAAATAAAGTTGAGCGACGAAGGCTATAAACGGGAAAGTCCTCAGGCGCTTGCTGAAGTCAGCGACGAGGGCCAACAAGAGCCGCTAACGCAACCGTTGCTTGATGTATGACGGGTATAACAACACCATGCGCTGAGACCCTGAACATGTTTAAGAAAATTCTTTTCCCGCTGGTCGCGATGTTTATGCTGGCAGGATGCGCGACGCCTCCGACCACCATTGATGTATCGCCGAAAATGAGCCTGCCGCAGCAGGATCCAAGCCTGATGGGCGTCACCGTCAGCATTAACGGCGCGGATCAGCGTCCGGATCAGGCGCTGGCGAAGGTCACCCGTGATAACCAACAGGTTACGCTGACCGCGTCCCGCGATCTGCGCTTCCTGCTGCAGGAAGTGCTGGAAAAACAAATGACCGCGCGCGGCTATATGATTGGGCCGAACGGCGCAGTCGATCTGCAGATCATCGTGAACAAACTGTATGCCGACGTTTCACAGGGCAACGTGCGATACAACATCGCTACGAAGGCAGATATCGCGATTATCGCTACCGCCGCGAACGGCACCAAAATGACCAAAAACTATCGCGCAAGCTACTCTGTTGAAGGCGCCTTCCAGGCCTCCAACCAGAATATCGCCAATGCGGTGAACAGCGTCCTGACCGATACCATCGCCGATATGGCGCAGGACACCAGCATTCATGATTTCATCAAGCAAAACGCGCGTTGATCGTCAGCAAACCCGGCCTCGCGCCGGGTTTGCGTCATAAGCTATGTCCAACCACTACTTACGCATTTTCCAGCAGCCTAAATCAGCTATTTTGCTGATCCTTGGGTTTGCTTCCGGTTTGCCTCTCGCGCTGACCTCCGGCACGCTCCAGGCGTGGATGACCGTTGAAAACATCGATCTGAAAACGATCGGCTTCTTCTCACTGGTTGGTCAGGCCTACGTCTTTAAGTTCCTCTGGTCGCCGGTGATGGACCGCTACACGCCGCCGTTCCTTGGCCGGCGCCGCGGCTGGCTGCTGACCACCCAGTTTCTGCTGCTTATCGCCATTGCCGCGATGGGGTTCCTTGAGCCCGCCAGCCAGCTCCGCTGGATGGCGGCATTAGCGGTAACGATCGCCTTCTGCTCCGCATCGCAGGATATCGTCTTCGACGCCTGGAAAACCGATGTGCTGCCGGCCGAGGAACGTGGCGCTGGCGCGGCCATCAGCGTACTGGGCTATCGCCTGGGGATGCTGGTATCCGGCGGTCTGGCGCTGTGGCTGGCTGACCGCTGGCTCGGCTGGCAGGGAATGTACTGGCTGATGGCCGTGCTGCTGATTCCCTGCATTATCGCCACCTTACTGGCACCAGAACCGAGCGATGTGATTCCGGCGCCGAAAAGCCTCGAACAGGCGATCGCCGAACCGCTGCGCGATTTCTTCGGACGCAACAACGCCTGGCTGATCCTGCTGTTAATCGTCCTTTATAAGCTCGGCGATGCCTTTGCGATGACGCTGACCACCACGTTTTTGATTCGCGGAGTCGGTTTTGATGCCGGCGAGGTCGGAATGGTCAATAAAACGCTGGGACTTTTCGCGACGATTGTTGGCGCGCTGTACGGCGGCATATTAATGCAGCGCCTGACCCTGTTTCGCGCTCTGTTGATTTTCGGCGTGCTGCAGGGTGCCTCCAATGCCGGCTACTGGCTGCTGTCGATTACCGATAAACATCTTTATTCCATGGCGACGGCGGTCTTTTTCGAAAACCTGTGCGGCGGTATGGGCACGGCGGCGTTTGTCGCCCTGTTAATGACGCTGTGTAATAAATCGTTTTCCGCCACCCAGTTTGCTTTGCTGTCCGCGCTATCGGCAGTCGGTCGCGTGTACGTCGGGCCAATTGCCGGTTGGTTCGTCGAAACGCACGGTTGGCCAACGTTTTATCTGTTCTCTGTCTTTGCCGCCGTCCCGGGGATCCTGCTGCTGCTGCTCTGTCGGCAAACCCTGGAGTACACGCAGCGCACCGGCAACTTCATCCCGCGCACGCAATATCCGCAGACCTATACCCTGGCGCTGCTGATTCTGGCTACGGGTTCGCTGATGCTGGGCGTATGGCTGTTGCTGCTGATACTCAATGCCCTCGACTTCACCGCTTTTTCCTTCCTGCCCATGCTGCTGGAAATTGCGGCCATCACCGCTATCGTCGGCATTGTGCTCGGAAGTCTGCTTGACTACCTGGCGTTGCGGAAGAGCGCGCTGATTTAACGCGCACTTGTGGTGTTATTAGCCGTTGTAATCACTGATCGTAATTATAACGGCTTATTAACGATTTTATATTGTTCATTTTTCATTTGCTGTTTTGTGCGCTTTACATTTTGGGAAGTTATTGACAACTTTTACTCAAAACATTAAATAATTTAACCGATTCAGCAAAAACTGATTTAATATCGCCATAGCGCAATGTCTTTTATTTGATAATTAATTGTTAATTAGTTGTGTTATTTTTTGGTGTTTATACTCATTACCTCATAAGCCAATAGCTTCTTATCTCTTTCGTTATAGATCCCGCATGTAGCGGGCGTTGCAAGCATTAGCATCACACTCAGTTACATATGTGACAAAGCGAGCAGAACCTGCTAACACAGAACTGACACAGCTCCAATCATGTTTACAGTAATGCAACCTTCCCGTAAAATGCCCGAACACTTTAAGCGCCACCAGATTCCGTGGAATTGAGGTCGTTCAATGAGACTTAGGAAATACAATAAAAGTTTGGGATGGATGTCATTAATCGCAGGTACTGTATTACTCAGTGGTTGTGATTCTGCGCTCCTTGACCCAAAAGGACAGATTGGACTGGAGCAACGTTCTCTGATACTGACGGCCTTTGGCCTGATGATGATTGTCGTTATTCCCGCCGTCTTAATGGCAGTAGGATTTGCCTGGAAGTATCGTGCGAGTAATAAAGATGCGAAGTATAGCCCGAACTGGTCACACTCCAACAAAGTTGAAGCTGTGGTCTGGACGGTTCCTATTCTGATCATCCTGTTCCTGGCCGTTCTGACCTGGAAAACCACTCACGCACTCGAGCCAAGCAAACCGCTTGCTCACGAAGAGAAACCGATCGTCATCGAAGTCGTTTCGATGGACTGGAAATGGTTCTTCATCTATCCGGAACAGGGTATTGCTACCGTCAACGAAATCGCCTTCCCGGCGAACGTACCGGTACACTTCAAAGTGACCTCTAACTCCGTGATGAACTCGTTCTTTATCCCACGTTTAGGCAGCCAGATTTACGCAATGGCCGGGATGCAGACTCAGCTGCACCTCATCGCGAATGAAGCTGGCACTTATGACGGTATCTCCGCAAGCTATAGCGGCCCGGGCTTCTCTGGTATGAAGTTCAAAGCTATCGCCACGCCGGATCGTGCAACCTTCGATCAGTGGGTAGCGAAAGCGAAACAGTCGTCGAACACCATGGACTCCATGGCGGCTTTCGACAAACTGGCTGCGCCTAGCGAATACAACAAAGTGGAATACTTCTCTGACGTGAAACCGGATTTGTTTAAGGATGTTGTGAACAAATTTATGTCTCATGGCAAGAGCATGGATATGTCCCAACCTGAAGGCGAGCACGCAGCGCACGAAGGGATGGAAGGCATGGACATGAGCCACGCGGAAACCGCTCACTAAGGGGCCGAGGAAGAAAACGATGTTCGGAAAACTCACACTGGATGCAGTGCCCTACCATGAACCCATTATTGTGGTTACGGTGGCTGCGATTATCATCGGGGGACTGGCGCTTCTGGCGGCAATCACTTACTTCGGTAAGTGGTCCTACCTTTGGAATGAATGGCTGACTTCGGTCGACCACAAAAAACTGGGTATCATGTACGTTATCTTAGCCATCGTGATGTTGCTACGTGGCTTTGCTGACGCCGTTATGATGCGTAGCCAGCAGGTACTGGCCTCGGCCGGGGAAGCTGGCTTCCTGCCGCCTCATCACTACGATCAGATCTTTACCGCCCACGGCGTTATCATGATCTTCTTCGTAGCGATGCCGTTTGTTGTCGGCCTGATGAACCTCGTGGTTCCTCTGCAGCTCGGCGCGCGCGACGTGGCCTTCCCGTTCCTCAACAACCTGAGCTTCTGGTTCACCGTTGTCGGCGTAATTCTGGTTAACCTCTCTCTGGGCGTCGGTGAATTCGCACAGACCGGTTGGCTGGCCTATCCGCCGCTGTCGGGAATCGAGTACAGTCCGGGCGTTGGGGTCGATTACTGGATCTGGGCTCTCCAGCTCTCCGGTATTGGTACGACGTTAACCGGTATTAACTTCTTTGTAACGATTATCAAGATGCGTGCCCCTGGCATGACCATGTTCAAGATGCCGGTATTTAGCTGGGCATCTCTGTGCGCCAACATCCTGATTATCGCCTCCTTCCCAATCCTGACCGTCACCATCGCGCTGCTGACCCTGGACCGCTACCTGGGCACCCATTTCTTTACCAACGATATGGGTGGCAACATGATGATGTACATCAACCTGATTTGGGCCTGGGGCCATCCGGAAGTGTATATCCTGGTTCTGCCGGTCTTCGGGGTGTTCTCCGAAATCGCGGCGACCTTCTCGCGTAAACGTCTGTTTGGCTACACCTCGCTGGTCTGGGCAACAGTCTGTATTACCGTTCTGTCGTTCATCGTTTGGCTGCACCACTTCTTCACTATGGGTGCCGGCGCGAACGTTAACGCCTTCTTCGGTATTACCACCATGATTATCGCCATCCCGACCGGGGTTAAGATTTTCAACTGGCTGTTCACCATGTACCAGGGCCGCATTGTCTTCAACTCAGCAATGATGTGGACTATCGGCTTCATCGTCACCTTCTCTGTCGGTGGTATGACCGGCGTACTGCTGGCGGTACCGGGCGCGGACTTCGTGCTGCACAACAGTCTGTTCCTGATTGCCCACTTCCATAACGTCATCATCGGCGGTGTGGTATTTGGTTGCTTCGCGGGTCTGACCTACTGGTGGCCGAAAGCCTTTGGCTTCACGCTGAACGAAACCTGGGGCAAACGCGCCTTCTGGTTCTGGATAATCGGCTTCTTCGTGGCGTTTATGCCGCTGTACGTACTGGGCTTTATGGGGATGACCCGTCGCCTGAGCCAGCAGATTGACCCGCAGTTCCATCCGATGCTGGTTGTTGCGGCCTGCGGCGCGGCGCTGATTGCCTGCGGTATCCTCTGCCAGCTGATTCAGTTCTACGTCTCTATCCGCGATCGCGAGCAGAACCGCGACCTGACCGGTGACCCATGGGGCGGCCGTACGCTGGAGTGGGCAACCTCTTCTCCGCCGCCGTTCTACAACTTCGCCATCGTTCCTCACGTCCACGAGCGCGATGCGTTCTGGGAAATGAAAGAAAAAGGCGAAGCGTATAAGAAACCGGCTGGCTATGAAGAGATTCATATGCCGAAAAACAGCGGCGCGGGCATCGTTATTGCTGCTTTCGCAACGGTGTTTGGTTTCGCGATGATCTGGCACATCTGGTGGATGGCGATTGCAAGCTTCGTCGGTATCCTGGTGACCTGGATTATTAAGAGCTTTGACGAGGACGTGGATTACTACGTGCCGGTTGCAGAAGTCGAAAAACTGGAAAATCAGCATTTCGACGAGATTAACAAAGCAGGGCTGAAAAATGGCAACTGATACTCTTGCGCATAACGCCCACGCGCACGAACACGGGCACCACGATACAGGGCCGATGAAGGTATTCGGCTTCTGGATCTACCTGATGAGCGACTGCATTATCTTCGCCACCCTGTTTGCGACCTATGCCGTTCTGGTGAACGGCACGGCTGGCGGACCGAGCGGTAAAGATATTTTCGAACTGCCGTTCGTTCTGGTTGAAACCGCGCTGCTGCTGTTCAGCTCCATCACCTACGGCATGGCGGCTATCGCCATGTACAAAAACAACAAAAGCCAGGTGGTTTCCTGGCTGGCGCTGACCTTCCTCTTCGGGGCAGGGTTCATCGCGATGGAACTGTATGAATTCCATCACCTGATTGTTGAAGGTATGGGCCCGGATCGCAGCGGCTTCCTGTCAGCGTTCTTCGCGCTGGTGGGTACCCACGGTCTGCACGTCACCTCCGGTCTTATCTGGATGGCGGTGCTGATGGTTCAGGTTTCACGTCGCGGTCTGACCAACACTAACCGTACCCGTATCATGTGCCTGAGCCTGTTCTGGCACTTCCTGGACGTAGTGTGGATCTGCGTGTTCTCGGTTGTCTATCTGATGGGGGCAATGTAATGAGTCATTCTGGCGATCATCACGGCGCTTCTCACGGCAGCGTAAAGAGCTACATGACAGGGTTCATCCTGTCGATCATTCTGACGGCGATTCCGTTTGCTATGGTTATGAGTGGCTCCGCATCGCATGCGGCTATTCTGGGAACTATCCTCGTCACTGCTGTTGTGCAGATTGTGGTACACCTGGTGTACTTCCTGCACATGAACAGCAAGTCTGACGAAGGTTGGAACCTGACCGCGTTTATCTTCACCGTAATCATCATTGCTATCGTTGTTGTGGGCTCCATCTGGATTATGTGGAACCTGAATTACAACATGATGATGCACTAAGAGCGGCAAGTATGTTTAAGCAATACCTGCAAGTAACGAAACCTGGCATCATTTTTGGCAACCTGATCTCCGTGATCGGCGGTTTCCTGTTGGCCTCCAAAGGTCACATTGACTATCCGCTGTTTGCATGGACGCTCCTTGGGGTGTCCCTGGTGGTCGCCTCGGGTTGTGTATTCAACAACTACATCGACCGCGACATCGATCGTAAGATGGAACGGACGAAAAACCGGGTGCTGGTCAAAGGGCTGATCTCGCCACAAGTTTCGCTGGTATACGCCACCTTGCTGGGTATTGCTGGCTTCATGCTCCTGTGGTTCGGCGCGAATCCCCTGGCCTGCTGGCTGGGGGTCATGGGGTTCGTGGTTTATGTCGGCGTCTACAGCCTGTACATGAAACGCCACTCCGTCTACGGTACGCTGATTGGTTCTCTCTCCGGCGCGGCGCCGCCGGTGATTGGCTACTGCGCGGTAACCGGTCATTTCGATAGCGGCGCGGCGATTCTGCTGGCTATCTTCAGCCTGTGGCAGATGCCTCACTCCTACGCCATCGCGATTTTCCGCTTTAAGGATTATCAGGCGGCGAACATTCCGGTGCTGCCGGTGGTGAAAGGCATTTCCGTGGCGAAGAACCACATTACGCTGTACATCGTGGCTTTTGCTGTCGCCACGCTGATGCTCTCTCTGGGCGGCTACGCCGGGTATAAATACCTGGTCGTGGCGGCCGCGGTGAGCGTCTGGTGGCTGGGGATGGCGCTGCGCGGTTACAAAGTGGCGGATGATAAAGTCTGGGCGCGTAAGCTGTTCGTCTTTTCTATCGTCGCCATTACCGCGCTGTCGGTCATGATGTCCGTCGACTTTATGGTGCCCGATTCACACAATCTGCTGGCCTACGTCAGATAAGATTGTCGCTCTGACAAGCCCCGCTCCGGCGGGGTTTTTTATTGCCTGGAGTTACCCCACCAGCATCGCCTGCGCGCTATAGAGCAGATCCAGATGGTCGCGACACAACGCATCCAGCGAAGTCCGCGACTGGTGAGAAGTCAGGCTCAGCGCCCCCCAGTACAGCCCTTCCCTGTCGGATAAAGGCACCGCCAGAACCAGCATCCCAATTTCAAACTCCTGCTCGATAGCGGCAAACCCCTGACGCCGCACCACAGCAATTTTCTCCATCAGCATCGCCACGTCCGTCACCGTATACGGCGTGCGCTGTTCACGCTTAATACGCCGCAGAATCCTCTCGCACTCCTCTTCCGGCAGCGAGGCCAGCCAGAGCCGCCCGCCGGCGGTGCAAAATATCGGTACCCGCTCCCCTAACCGCACCGAGGTCGAGTTAAACGGCGTATGTTTGCTGCGCGCGATATACACCAGTTCATCTTCATCAACCACCCCCACCGACGCATGTTCTTCGGTGCGGCTGGCAATGTACTCAACGATGGGGCGGACCATACGCGGAAACTGTGCCGAATCGACATACGCCTGACCGAGGCGCAGCGCTTTTGGCGTCAGCCAGTAAGCGCGACCGTCGGTCTGCACATAGCGCTCGTGCAGCAGCGTCAGCAGAAAACGTCGTGCGGCGCTCTGCGTCAGGCCGCTCATTTTCGCCGCCTGAGGCACGGTGAGACGGGGAAACTCTTTGGAGAAAAGCTGAATCAAGGCCAGTCCTTTTTGCAGACCGACTATCAAATCGCGCGGATGTATTGTGTTTTGCATATCAGCTCACATTTTTGCAACATTACCATCGATTCACTGCGATTATCGCAGTGGTGGTGCGATTAACAACCAATACGTCCGAATTCTGCGTTGTCGCTCTCAGGTTCCGCTGAAATACTTTCACAACATTCATTTAACAAATGAGGTTTGAAATGGTCAGTGGATTCACGCAGGTGGTTGCCGTTATCGGCCATCCGATTACTCAGGTTAAATCCCCGGAGAACTTCAACCGCTACTTTGCCGACCAGCAGATGGACAGCGTCATGATCCCGGTCGATATCGCCCCGGAAGCGGTGGCGGATTATTTGCTGGCGTTACGTGGATGGCTGAACATGAGCGGCGTACTGGTCACCGTGCCGCACAAACAGCGCGCCGCCGCGCTGGTTGATGAGCTAACGCCGCGCGCCCGTCATCTCAACGCGGTGAATGTCATTCGCAAACTGGCGGATGGCCGCCTGCAGGGCGATATGCTGGATGGCGTCGGCTTCTCGCTTGCCGCGGCGGCCCACGGTTTTCAGGCTGAAGGGAAGACCGCGCTGCTCTCCGGCTGCGGCGGCGTCGGCAGCGCCATCGCCTGGGGACTGTGTGAAGCCGGGATTCGCCAGCTGGCGCTACACGACCAGAATCCGGCCACGTTACAGCTGCTGCATAACCGCCTCGCCACCCATTTCCCCCAGGTCCATCTCACTACGCTGCCCGACACCCTGAGCGGCCTTGATCTACTGGTGAACGGCTCCCCGGCCGGGATGGCAAACTTCGATCCGCTGCCGCTGCCGCAGGCTTTACTGGAGAGTCTGAGTCCGACAACCCACGTCGCGGACGTCGTGACCGCCCCGGCGATCACGCCGCTGCTGGCTTTCGCCCAGGCGCGCGGCTGCGTAGTACAAACCGGCCCCGAAATGGCGCTGGCGCAGATGAAACTCATGGGGCAGTTCATCGGAGCCATCCCGCAGGAACAAGGAGCCGCGGCATGAAAAGCTGGGATGTGATTGTCATCGGCAGCGGTGCCGGCGGGTTTGCCGCCGCCGTCACGGCCTGCTGCAAAGGGCTGTCGGTGCTGATGCTGGAAAAAGCGCCGCAGTTTGGCGGCACCTCGGCGATTTCCGGCGGAGCGGTATGGATCAACGATACCGACCAGGCACGCGCGCAGGGGAAAAGCGGCACCGCGGACGCGATCAAAACCTACCTGAAAACCATCATCGGCGAACAGAACTATCGTCCGGACATCGTCGATGCGTTTGTCGCTTCCGGGCGCGAGGCGCTGGCGTTCCTCGAACAAGAGGGCGCGGTGAAGTACAGTCTGCGCCCCCTCTCACCGGACTATTACCCTGATGAACCGGGCGCCGTAGACTGCGGACGCGCGCTGGAAGTTGTGGAGTACGACGGGCGCCAGCTCGGCGATCGCTTTCGCGATCTGCGCTCTCCCCCACCGGGGATGCTGTTATTTGGCGGCATGATGGTCAACCGCGTGGATATCCAGCATTTTCTGGAGATGCGCCGCTCGCTGCGCTCGTTATCGCACTGCGCGAAGCTGCTGCTGCGCTATGCGCGCGATCGCCTCAGCCACCCGCGCGGTACCCGGCTGGCGATGGGTAACGCCCTAATTGCCCGCATGGCCACCGTGGCGCTGCGCAAAGGCATGACGCTCCGGCTCAACGTCAACGTCCTTTCGCTGGTTGAACACGAGGGTGCGGTCACCGGCGTCAATATTGAATGCGACGGCCAACAGGAGACCTTACAGGCGCGCTGCGGCGTGGTGCTGGCCGCCGGCGGCTTTGCCGCAGGAGCGCTGGCGGCACGCTACCGGCCGCATACCCGCGAGCATTACTCCATGTCACCTGCCGCCAATGATGGCGCCGCATTCCGTCTCGCCGGCGCACTCCATGCCTGTGAAGGCGCCGACCTGTCGTCCAATTTTTTCTGGGCGCCGGTGTCGGTACTGCGCCACGCCGACGGGCGCGAAGAACGCTTCCCGCACCTGGTCACCGACCGGGCCAGGCCGGGGGTTATCGCCGTCAACCAAAAGGCGGAACGTTTCGTCAACGAATCAAACTCTTACCACCATTTCGCCAGCGCCATGCAAAGCCAACCCGAAAACGCCCCCTGTTTTCTGATCTGCGATGCCCTGGCGATGAAACGCTACGGCCTCGGTCTTGCGCGGCCCGCGCCGGTGAACAACGATGCGCTGATCGAGGCCGGCTACCTGCACAAAGCGGACTCCCTCGCCCGGCTTGCTCAACAGCTGGGGCTTGACGCACAAGCGCTCGCCGGGACGGTGGCCCGCTACAATCGCGATGCCGCGCAGGGAGAAGATCCGCAATTCGCCAAAGGCGGCAACAGCTATAACCGCGCGATGGGCGATCCGGCCCATCAGCCGAACGCCTGCAATGCCCCGCTGCTGAACGCTCCATTTTATGCCATCACCCTCTACACCGGTGATCTGGGCACCTCGCGCGGGCTGGTCACCAGCGAGAATGCCCAGGTTCTTAATCAACAACGTCAGCCGATCCAAGGCCTGTATGCCGTGGGTAACGATATGGACTCCATGATGGCGGGCACCTACCCCGGTCCCGGCATCACGCTCGGCCCGGCGCTGACCTTCGGCTATCTCTCTGCCCGCCATATGGCACAACAACAGACCCCATAACAGGAGAAACACCATGATCTATGAAAAACGCACCTACACCCTCAATCCGCTGAAAATGGCCGACTGGCTGGCGCTGTACAAAAGCGATGCTTACGCCGTCCAGACCGAGCACCTCGGTAAGCTGATCGGCTTTTTCTTCACCGAAATCGGTGTGGTCAATCAGGTCGTGCATATCTGGGCTTACGAGAGCCTCGACGATCGCCTGGTACGCCGGGCGCGCATGGCGCAGGACGAACGCTGGCTGACCTTCTCGCGTAAAAACCGCGAGCTGGCGGCCGTTGAGCGGCTGGAGTCGGTCCTGCTGCGTCCTGTTGATTTTTCACCGCTGCAATAGGGGGCCGGAGATGAGCGGGCATAAAAAGGTGGATGTGCTGGTCGTCGGTTCCGGCGCAGCGGGGCTTTCCGCCGCGGTGACCGCCGCCCTCAAGGGTGCCAGCGTCCTGCTGGCCGAAAAGGAGTCGGTCATCGGCGGCACCAGCGCCTGGTCAGGCGGCTGGCTGTGGATACCGCGCAATCCGCTCGCCCGCGAAGAGGGCATCCAGGAGCAAGAGGACGCGCCGCTGACCTATCTGCAGCACGAGATGGGCGGCCAGCCCGCCGATGCCCGCCTGCTCACCTTCCTGCAGCAGGGCCCGGAGATGATCGACTTCTTCCGCCGCCATACGGCGGTGCAGTTTCTCTCCGGCAGTCAGATGCCGGATTTTCACATGTCGCCGGGCTACGCCCGGGGTGGGCGTTCGGTGACGGCACAACCGTTTGATGGACGCTTGCTGGGCGACTGGCTGCACCGCCTGCGCCCGCCGCTGGAGACCATCAGCCTGGCCGGGATGGGCATCGCTGGCGGCAACGATATGGCGCACTTTTTTAATGCCACCCGCTCCCCGCGATCGGCGGTGTATGCCGCCCGGCGTCTGCTGCGTCACGGCTGGCAACGACTGCGCGCTGGCCGCGGACAGCATCTGGTTAACGGTAACGCGCTGATTGGCCGCCTGCTGCGGTCGGCGCTCGACGCAGGCGTCAGTATTCAACTGAATGCCCCTGTCGTTCGCCTGCTGACATCATCGACAGGGGTCAGCGGCGCGGTACTGCGCAGCGATGATGGCGATATTGAGGTTCAGGCCGATGCCGTAATCCTCGCCTGCGGCGGCTTTCCGCACGATCGTCAGCGCCTGGCGCAGCAGGTTCCGCACGCGGCGGGCGGCTACGGTCACTTCTCCGCCGCGCCGCCGGGTAATCAGGGCGACGGTATCCGGCTCGGGGAATCGGTCGGCGGTCAGTTCAACGCCTCGCTCAAACACGCCATGGCCTGGGCGCCGGTCTCCCGCGTCACCCTCGCGAGCGGCCTGCAGCTGGTCTTCCCGCACCTGGTGGAACGCGCTAAGCCGGGGTTTATCGCCGTCTTGCCCAACGGCAGGCGTTTTACCAATGAAGCCGACTCCTACCACGACTTTATTGCCGCGCTGCTCGCCGCAACGCCTGCGGGAGAACAGCCGGTAGCGTGGCTGCTGGCCGATAGCCGGACGCTACGTCGCTACGGTCTGGGCCACGCCCGCCCCTTTCCGTTTTCACCCGCAGCATGGCTGCGCACGGGCTATCTCCGCTCGGCCCCCACGCTGGCGGCGCTGGCGGAGCAATGCGCCATCGATGGCGGGCAGCTGGCGGAGACGGTGGCGCGCTTTAACGACTACGCCGCGCGAGGGGAAGACCCGGAATTTCAGCGCGGCGCCTCGGCCTATAACCGGGCGCAGGGAGATGCCAGACATCCTCATCATCCCACGCTGGGTCCGCTGCGCCACGCGCCCTTTTATGCGGTGCGTATTTTACCGGGTTCGCTGGGCTCTTTTAGCGGGCTGAAAACCGATGAACAGGCGCGCGTGCTGGATGCGCATCAGCAGCCGATCGCTGGCCTCTACGCCATTGGCAATGATATGTCGAGCGTGATGCAGGGGTACTACCCCAGCGGCGGTATTACACTCGGCCCGGCCATGACCTTTGGCTATCTGGTGGGGAAAACGCTGGCCGCCAGGATAACAAAAACAGCATCGTAACCGACATCTTACCAGGGACGGCAGTACACATAACAACAATCACCTGCAACTGTACCGGAGTCTTTAATGAACATGCGAACTCTGTCCCTCGCCGCGCTCACCGTGCTCGACGTTCCGCCACCGGAACAGGTGCGGATCGCGGCACAAACCGGCTTTACTCACGTTGGCCTGCGTCTGCTCCCCGCCACGCCGACCGATCCTGACTACGCTATGCTCGGCGATACCGCAACCGTTCGCGCGACCCTCTCTGCGCTGATGGAGACCGGCATTCACGTATCAGATGTCGAAATCGTGCGTCTGACAAGCGATTTTTCGCTTAATGCCCGCCTGGAAAGCTTTCTTGAAACCGCCGCGCGCCTGGGCGCCCGGCAGGTGCTGGTGGCCGGTAACGATAACCACCTGACCCGCAGCGCTGAAAATCTTGCCGCGCTCGCCGAAACCGGCCGGAAGTATGGTTTAACCATGAATCTGGAGCCGATGCCGTGGACCCAGCTGCGTACCATCGCTGACGCCAGACGGCTGATTTCCGCCAGCGGACGGGCGGACATCGGGATTCTGATTGACGCCATCCACTTCTGGCGCGCGGGAGAGTCGCTCTCCAGCCTCGCCGACCTGCCGCCAGAGTGCCTCAACTATATGCAGCTGTGCGATGCTCCGGCGCAGATTCCCGATAACGAACAGGAGTTGATCTATCAGGCCCGCGCCGCGCGGAAGGTGCCGGGCGAAGGCGGGCTGGATCTGCATGGTCTGATGTCCGCGCTGCCGACGACGCTGCCGGTCTCACTGGAAGTGCCGTTAAGCGGCGCCCAGGGCGCTCTGCCGGCCCTCAACCGCGCGCGGTTGCTGTTCAATGCCGCCCAGTCTTACCTGCGTGCTTGCGCATAAGGAAAACCCTATGACTCAGACCCAACGCCTGGATGTCAGAGAGTTAATCAACAACAATCCGCTCAGCCGTTTCCAGAAACTGGTGGTTTTCTTAGGCTTTTGCGTGATTGCGCTCGACGGTTTTGATATTGCGATTATGGGGTTTATCGCGCCGACGCTGAAGCATGAATGGGGCGTGACTAACTATGAGCTCGGCTTCGTCATCAGCGCGGCGCTGATTGGCCTGGCCCTGGGGGCGCTCCTCTCCGGACCGCTCGCCGACTGGCTGGGGCGAAAAAAAATCATCGTCAACAGCGTCTTTTTCTTTGGCTTCTGGACTATCGTCACCGCCTTCTCGCAAAACATCGAACAGATGATTTTCTTCCGTTTTATGACCGGACTGGGACTCGGCGCGGCGATGCCCAATATCGGCACGCTGGTATCGGAGTATGCCCCCGAGCGTCGGCGATCTTTTCTGATTACGGTGATTTTTTGCGGCTTTACCTTTGGCGCGGCGGCGGGCGGCTTTTCCGCCTCGTGGCTGATCCCGCGCTTTGGCTGGCATTCGCTGATGGCGCTCGGCGGGATTCTTCCGCTGCTGTTTGCGCCATTGCTCATCTGGCTGCTGCCGGAATCGGTGCGCTTTCTGGTGGTTAAACGCGCGCCGGCGGCACGTATCCGGGCGATATTACAACGGCTCTACCCGGGACAAATTGCGGATAACGCTGAATTTACGCTCCCGGCGCAGCCCGTCAACGCCAACGCCATGCGCCTTGTCCTCTCGCGCCAGTACCGCCTCGGCTCGCTGATGTTATGGCTGGTCTATTTTATGGGCCTGTTTCTGGTTTATATCCTCGGCAGCTGGCTGCCGACGCTGGTCAAAGAGGTCGGGCTGACCGTCAGCCAGGCCGCGGTGATGACGGCGATTTATCAGGCCGGCGGCACCATTGGCTCTCTGTTCGCTGGGTGGCTAATGGACCGCATTAACCCCCATCGGGCACTGGGGATGATTTACGCCATCGGCGGCCTGTTTACAATGGCCATAGGCTACGCCGCCGCCAGTTTTGCGCTGCTGTGCCTGCTGGCCTTCGTCAGCGGCGCTTGCCTGAACGGCGCGAATACCGGGATGAATGCGCTCTCCGCCCGCTACTATCCGACCCAGGCGCGCGCTACCGGATCCAGCTGGATGCACGGCGTCGGCCGAATGGGCGCCATCCTCAGCGCCTTTGCCGGCGCGGAAATGATGGCGCTGAATCTCAGCTTCGAAAGTGTCTTTTTAATCCTTGGGATCCCGGCAGCATTCACCGTCATCGGTCTGGTGGTGAAGGGGCTGTTTGCCAGCGATGCCGAATCAGCCTCCCCAACCCCCTCCCCCTCACTGAGGAGTCTGTCGTGAGCAAAATTCATCTTGCCGTCATTGGCGCGGGCGCCATCGGACGCAAACATATTGCGGTGCTTCGCGCTAACCCACGGGCTGAGCTGGTCGCCCTCGCCGATCCTTTGCCCGAAGCGCAGACACCTGGATATCGCAGGGTATGACAACGTTGAAGCCATGCTGGATGCGGTACAGCCGCAGGGCGTGATTAACGCCACGCCCAATCTTCTGCATGTGCCCTGCGCGCTGGCGATCCCGCAGATGCAGTGCTGGCGCTATGCGAAGCGGGCGGCTGGCCAGGCGGCCTAATCCGCATCCACAGGCACCGGCGCAATCCCGCATTGCGCCGACTTTTCAGCGCGCTTTGGCGTGCGAGGCAAAGGAAAAATAAATTTCATTTAAAGATAAAATGAATATTAATCGTTCATTATCTCAGCGTCCCACGTCGCAGCATCACGCTTTCCCGGCCAGACGCACCAGTTAAACCAGCGTTAATCATCTCATTTCATACGTTTTTAACCAAACGACCGTTCATCAGGTGCCCAGCGGACGGTGGGATAATCTTGATGATTTTTCGATCCTTCTCGCATAAATAAAAATTTAATTTCATATAATGAAAAAATGAAATAAATATTTTTATACCTGTTTTAACCTTCCTCAGGCCGCCGTTTGGTCGCCAGGCTGGCGCCAGGGTCCTGTCCCGCTTCCTCATGCAGGGAGCGAATCTCATCAGACATCCGTACTTTGTATCAAGGAGAACACCATGTTAAACGGCATGAAACCCCTGCCCCGCTCCCTGCGCTGGGGAATGGTCGGCGGCGGAGCCACCAGCCAGATTGGCTACAGCCACCGATCGGCCGCGCTGCGTGACAATGTCTTTACCTTGCTGGCCGGCGCCCTGGATATTGATGCCGAACGCGGACGCCAGTTTGGTGAACAGCTAGGGATCGCGCCGGAGCGCTGTTATGCCGATTATCAAACGCTGTTTCGCGAAGAGGCGCTGCGTCCTGACGGTATAGAAGTGGTATCGGTAACCACGCCGAACAATACCCACTTCGCCATTACCAAAGCGGCGCTGGAAGCCGGACTGCACGTGGTCTGTGAAAAACCGCTCTGCTTTAGCGCCGCCGAAGCCCAGGAGCTGCGGGAGCTGAGCATCAAGCATAACAAAATCGTCGGCGTCACTTACGGCTATGCCGGGTATCAGATGATTCAGCAGGCGCGGCAGATGATTGCCGACGGGCTGCTCGGGCAGATTCGGATTATCAATATGCAGTTTGCCCATGGTTTTCATAATGAAGCCGTCGAACTGCAGGCGGAGTCCACCCGCTGGCGCGTCACGCCGAAGTATGCCGGACCAAGCTACGTGCTGGGCGACCTGGCAACGCATCCGCTCTTTGTCGCCGAAACGATGGCGCCGCACCTCAACATTCGCCGCCTGATGTGTTCCCGCCAGAGTTTCGTCGCATCGCGCGCGCCGCTGGAAGATAACGCCTTTGTGCTGATGGAATACGACAACGGCGCCATCGGCTCAATGTGGACCAGCGCGGTCAACAGCGGCGCTATGCACTCGCAAAAGGTGCGGATCGTCGGAGAGAAAGCCAGCATCGAGTGGTGGGATGAGCATCCCAACCAGCTAAGCTATGAGGTACAAGGTGAGCCGGCGCGGGTGCTTGAGCGCGGCATGCCGTATCTCAGCGCCGCGGCCCTGGCCGACGATCGGATCGGTGGCGGTCACCCGGAAGGGCTGTTTGAAGCGTGGGCAAACCTCTACCGGCGCTATGCGATAGCCATCGATGCGATGGATCGCGGCGATCGTGGGTTTCTGGAGCACTTCTGGTACCCGGATGTTGAAGCCGGTCTGCACGGCGTCTACTGGGTCGAGCAATGCGTGAAATCCGCCGACGCCGGCAGCCAATGGGTTGACTTTAATTTACAATAAATGCCATCAACCAGTGGAGCCTTCGCCACTGGTTTCTTTATTTTCCCCGCGCTTACCGCATCATGCAACACAGCGGTAATATCTGTTAAACAAACATTTATTTACGCTTCTGGCTGCCACCACTACACTAGTCGCAGTTTGTAGATTGAGGTGGTAATGAACGACAATAAAATGACGCCAGGTGAACTGCGCGCGACCTGGGGTCTGGGGACCGTATTCTCGCTGCGTATGCTCGGCATGTTTATGGTTTTGCCGGTTTTGACCACCTATGGCATGGCATTACAGGGCGCCAGCGAAGCGCTGATTGGCCTGGCTATTGGTATTTATGGTCTGGCTCAGGCCATATTCCAGATTCCGTTCGGCCTGCTTTCCGACCGCATTGGCCGTAAACCGCTGATTGTCGGCGGCCTGCTAATCTTCGTTATCGGCAGCATGCTAGCTGCGCTGAGCGACTCCATCTGGGGCATCATTCTTGGACGCGCGCTGCAGGGTTCCGGCGCGATTGCCGCGGCGGTCATGGCGCTCCTCTCCGATTTAACCCGCGAACAGAACCGCACGAAGGCGATGGCCTTTATTGGCGTCAGTTTCGGCGTCACCTTTGCCATCGCCATGGTGCTGGGGCCGATTATTACTCACCAGCTGGGCCTGCATGCGCTGTTCTGGATGATCGCCATCCTGGCGACGATCGGCATCCTGCTGACGCTGTGGGTGGTGCCGAACAGTCACAACCACGTCCTGAACCGCGAATCCGGCATGGTGAAGGGCTGTTTCAGCAAAGTGCTTGCCGAGCCGAAGCTGCTGAAGCTCAACTTCGGCATTATGTGCCTGCATATTATGCTGATGTCCACCTTTGTGGCCCTGCCAGGGCAGCTGGAAGCCGCCGGTTTCCCCGCCGCCGAGCACTGGAAAATTTACCTGGTCACCATGCTGATTTCGTTTGTTTCGGTGGTGCCGTTTATCATCTACGCCGAAGTGAAGCGCAAGATGAAACACGTGTTCCTGTTCTGCGTCGCGCTGCTGCTGGTGGCCGAAATTGTCCTGTGGGGCGCGGGCGGCTATTTCTGGGAGCTGGTCGCCGGCGTTCAGCTGTTCTTCCTCGCTTTTAACCTGCTGGAAGCCCTGCTTCCCTCTTTAATCAGTAAAGAGTCGCCGGCGGGCTATAAAGGCACCGCGATGGGCGTCTATTCGACCAGTCAGTTCCTTGGCGTGGCGATTGGCGGCGCGCTGGGCGGCTGGGTAGACGGCTTCTTTGATTCGCAAACCGTATTCCTGCTCGGCGCGCTGCTGGCGATGCTGTGGCTGCTGGTTGCCGGGACGATGAGCGAACCGCCGTACGTCAGCAGCCTGCGGGTCGAAATTCCCGATCAGGTGGTGGCTGATAGCGCGCTGCAGGAGCGTCTGCAGAGCACAGAAGGGGTCAAACAGGTGCTGGTGGTCCCCGACGAACGTTCGGTGTATATCAAGATCGACAGCAAGGTGACCAACCGCTTCGAAATTGAGCAGGCCATCAAAGGGGCGTAAAAAAAGCGGGGACTTCCCCGCTTTTTTTATTGGCTGACGTTTGCAGATGATACGCCAGCGCCGCTCCGGCTTAGTCGCGGAAGTTTTTGAACTGGAACGGCTGTCCCAGGTCGCCACCGCGCACCAGCGCCATCACCGCCTGCAGATCGTCGCGCGCTTTACCAGTAACGCGAATCTCTTCGCCCTGAATTTGCGCCTGCACCTTCAGCTTGCTGTCTTTGATCAGCTTGACGATTTTTTTCTGCGTCGCGCTCTCAATCCCCTGCTTCAGCTTCGCATCGACGAACCAGGTTTTCCCGCTGTGCACGAACTCGTCCGGCACTTCGATAGAACTGCCTTCAATGCCGCGTTTTAACAGCTTGGCACGCAGAATATCCAGCAACTGGTTAATCTGGAAATCAGACTCGCTGAGGACCTTGATGGTCTCGTTTTTTTCGTTCAGTTCGAAGCTTGCTTCAACGTTACGAAAATCAAAACGCGACTCCACTTCACGGGTCGCATTCTCTACGGCATTTCGAACTTCCTGAAGATCGACTTCAGAGACAATATCGAAAGATGGCATCTTTTCCTCTCCTTCTGTTTCTTTTGCGTTGCATAATACCCGCAACGCGACATAACTCAACTGGTTATCCCGCAAGCATAGCCGATGTTCTGATGCTCAAGGCGCGGCTGCAGCCGGCAGCGCAACGAGTATATACTTTAGCTATAAATGCCTGGGGTAGTCGCAGGTGAGGAGGAACAATGAAAGTAACCGTACTCGGATGCGGTGCGCTGGGGCAACTGTGGCTAACCGCGTTATGCAAACACGGACACGATGTCCAGGGCTGGCTGCGCGTCCCACAACCCTTCTGTAGCGTCAATCTGATTGAGACCGACGGGACAATTTTTAATGAGTCGCTAACCGCCAACGATCCTGACTTTCTCGCCAGTAGCGACCTGCTGCTGGTGACCCTGAAAGCCTGGCAGGTCTCTAACGCGGTAAAAAATCTGGCCCAGACGCTACCCGCCTCGTCGCCGATCCTGCTTATCCATAACGGCATGGGAACCGTCGATGAGCTGAAAGGCGTGCAGCAGCCGCTGCTGCTGGGCTCCACGACCCAGGCTGCGCGCCGCGACGGCAACGTCATTGTGCACGTCGCCAGCGGCACGACGCATATCGGCCCGGCGAAAGACTATCCGCAGGATTACAGCGACCTGGCCGATACCCTGCAAAGCGTCCTGCCGGACGTCGCCTGGCATAATAACATCCGCCCGGCAACGTGGAGCAAACTGGCGGTCAACTGCGTGATTAACCCGCTGACGGCGCTGAAGGAGTGCCGCAACGGCGATTTGCGCGACTATCCGCAGGAAGTTGAGGTCATCTGCCGGGAGGTCGCCGCGGTCATGGAGCGCGAAGGTATTCATACTTCACCGGAAAACCTGTTATTTTATGTTCATCAGGTCATTGAAAGTACGGCAGAAAATATCTCTTCGATGTTGCAGGATATCCGCGCGCAGCGTCGTACGGAAATCGACTATATCACCGGTTTTCTACTGAAGCGCGCCCGCGCTCACGGCCTTGCCGTACCGGAAAACGCCCGTTTGTTTGAACTGGTAAAGCGTAAGGAGAATGAATATGAGCGCGTCAGCACTGATTTGCCTCGCCCCTGGTAGCGAAGAGACCGAAGCGGTCACCACCATGGATTTACTGGTCCGCGGCGGCGTGCAGGTCACCACGGCCAGCGTCGCCAGCGATGGCAGCCTGACCATCGTCTGCTCGCGGGGCGTCAAGCTGCTGGCCGATGCGCCGCTGGTCGAAGTCGCCGACGGCGATTATGACATTATCGTCCTTCCCGGCGGGATAAAAGGCGCGGAGTATTTCCGCGACAGCCCGCTGCTGGTGGAAACGGTCCGCCAGTTTCATCTTTCCGGACGCATTGTTGCCGCCATCTGCGCGGCGGCGGCGACCGTACTGGTGCCGCATAACCTTTTTCCAGTCGGCAACATGACCGGCTTTCCGGCCCTCAAAGATCGTATCCCTGAAGATCAGTGGCAGGACAAACGCGTGGTCTGGGACCCGCGGGTCAACCTGCTCACCAGCCAGGGGCCGGGAACAGCGATTGATTTTGCGCTCAAAATGATCGACCTGCTGGTCGGGCGTGAAAAAGCTTATGAGGTTGCATCGCAACTGGTGATGGCGGCGGGGATTTATAACTACTACGAAGCCTGAGCCACAGACGGCTACGCAACCGGTAGCCCGGATAAGGCATGACTGCCGCTATCCGGGATTCTCTTCACGCGAAGCGGCTTACGGGCGGTAAACCTTCACGTTCTCAAAGCCCTGCTCACGCAGGTACAGCGCCTGCAGACGGCTCATCACGCCACGCTCGCACCACAGCAGCCAGGTTTTGCTCTGGTCGAGATTGCCGAACTGGGTGCTCAGCTTGTAGAACGGCAATGACACGACTTCAACGCCTTCAACCTTCAGCGGCTTTTCATCCTGTTCGTCTACGGAACGAATATCCAGAATGACGTCGTTCGGGCTAAAGCCGGTCACGGTTTCTACTTCCACCACGTCCTGCTGAGTCTGCTGGGCGATATCGCGAATATCCACGTTATTCGCTTCCGCCACCACTTTATCGAGGATGCTAAAGTCGAAGTTCTCTTCTTCCGCCTCAATCTTCGCCTTCACCGCTTTCACGGTCGGGCTCTTCGAAATCACGCCGCAATATTCCGGCATGGTGCGGGCAAAATCTTCGGTGCCGATTTCACGGGCCAGATCGATGATGTGCTCTTTATCGTGCGAAATCAGCGGGCGCAGAATCAGGGTGTCGGAGACATTGTCGATCAGACGCAGGTTGGTCAGGGTCTGGCTGGACACCTGGCCCAGCGCTTCGCCGGTCACCAGCGCCTGCACGCCATAGCGTTCGGCGACTTTCGACGCCGCACGGACCATCATGCGCTTCAGCACTACGCCCATCTGCCCGTCGTCGACTTTTTCGAGGATCTCCCCCACCACCGGTTCGAAGTTAATCGCCACGAAACGCACGCGGTGTGAGCTGCCGAAGCGGTTCCACAGGTAGTGCGCCACCTGACGAACGCCGATTTCATGCGCCGCGCCGCCGAGATTAAAGAAGCAGTAGTGTACGCGACAGCCGCGACGCATCAGCATGTAGCTGGAGACGCCGGAGTCGAAGCCGCCGGAAATCAGCGACAGCACATCTTCCTGCGTGCCGATCGGGAAACCACCGATGCCTTCGTAGCGCCCTTTGACCAGCAGCAGGCGATCGTTTTCAATTTCCAGATTGACCGTAATGTCCGGGTCAGTCAGCTTCACGCGCGCCGTTTCGATATGCTGGTTCAGACCGCCGCCGACATAGCGCTCCACTTCGATAGAGGTAAACTCATGCTTCCCGCGACGTTTTACGCGCACGCAGAAGGTTTTGCCTTCCAGCGTTTCACGCCACAGCGGTAGCGTTTGCTCAAAAATATCGTGCAGTGAAGTAAACGGGACGTCTTCGACTTCCAGAATATGGTGGATACCCGGGATTCGGGTCAGCGCATCGCGAATCACCGGACGCTGATTTTCGTCTTTCGCGCGAACTTCGATATGATCCCAATGACGAACGACGGCAAGCGTCTCATCATAGTTTTTAAGAACGTTACGAATGTTCCCGGTTAAGATCTTAATGAAGCGCAATCTCACGGATTGGCTTTTGATGGTGATTTCCGGGAACAATTTAATGATAAACTTCATGGCGACAATAGTTCGTTGGCAAGCCCGACGGGCTTTAAGCAAAAGTTGTACTGCAGCGCACCGCGGTGCCTGCATCCAGGGAGCGCAGTATATCACCATTGCGTACATTGCGCCTCGCATTGCGCGTTTTACATAAAATCATTCAGGATGCGCCCGTGCGGCGGGGGCATAACCCACTTGTCAGCCACCCGTTTGCGCGTTTTCGGCAACGATTCCGCGAAAGGATGAGGTGTATATTTGCTTAACCACGTGACTTCGTTACCATATTGCTGTCGCGACATTACAAGAGTCTATATTCACTATGCCAAAGAAAAATGAGGCCCCGGCCAGCTTTGAAACCGCCCTGGGCGAGCTGGAGCAGATTGTTAATCGTCTGGAAAGCGGCGCGCTGCCGTTAGAAGAGGCGCTCAGCGAATTTGAGCGCGGCGTACAGCTGGCGCGTCAGGGGCAGGCCCGATTGCAGCAGGCCGAACAGCGCGTCCAGATTCTGCTGGCCGACAGCGAGGATAGCCCGCTGACGCCGTTTACACCGGATGCTGAATAAATGGACTTCTCGCAACAATTACATGCTTGCGTTGAGCAGGCCAACGACGCGCTACGTCGTTTCCTCGCTCCGCTGCCTTTTCAGAACACTCCACTGGTTGAAGCCATGCAGTACGGCGCACTATTAGGCGGAAAACGCCTGCGCCCGTTCCTCGTCTATGCCACCGGCGACATGTTCGGCGTCAGCCGCGCGACGCTGGACGCCCCGGCCGCCGCCGTCGAATGCATCCATGCTTACTCTCTGATGCATGACGATCTGCCCGCCATGGACGATGACGATCTGCGTCGCGGTCTGCCGACCAGCCACATTAAATTTGGTGAAGCAAACGCAATTCTTGCCGGAGATGCCCTACAAACGCTGGCATTTTCTATACTGAGTGATGCGCCAATGCCTGAAGTGCCGGACAGCGATCGTCTGGCCATGGTTTCGACGCTGGCGCAGGCCAGCGGCGTCGCCGGAATGTGCGGCGGACAGGCGCTGGATCTGCAAGCCGAAGGCCACCAGGTTGACCTGCAGGCGCTGGAGCGCATCCATCGCCACAAAACCGGCGCGCTGATATGCGCCGCGGTGCGTATGGGCGCGCTGAGCGCAGGTGAACGCGGCCGGGCGGCCCTGCCGGCGCTCGATCGCTTTGCGCAAAATATCGGTCTCGCCTTCCAGGTCCAGGATGACATTCTTGACGTGGTAGGGGATACTGCGACCCTTGGCAAACGCCAGGGAGCTGACCAGCAGCTAGGCAAAAGCACCTATCCTGCGCTTCTGGGACTTGAACAAGCGCGTAAAAAAGCGCATGACCTGATTGAAGACGCCCGTCAGTCGCTGAGTGAGCTGGCCGCGCAATCTCTGGATACGACGGCACTGGAAGCGCTCGCGAATTACATAATTCAGCGTGATAAATAAACAATAAGAGTCTCTGATGAGTTTTGATATTGCCAAATACCCGACCCTGGCGCTGGTGGATTCCACCCAGGAGTTGCGTTTGTTGCCGAAAGACAGCCTGCCGAAACTGTGCGACGAACTCCGGCGCTACCTGCTGGACAGCGTCAGCCGTTCCAGCGGGCATTTTGCCTCCGGCCTCGGCACGGTCGAACTGACCGTGGCGCTTCACTACGTCTATAACACGCCTTTTGACCGTTTAATCTGGGACGTGGGCCACCAGGCCTACCCGCATAAAATTCTGACCGGACGCCGCGATAAAATCGGCACCATTCGGCAGAAAGGCGGACTGCATCCGTTCCCGTGGCGCGGCGAAAGCGAATATGACGTCCTGAGCGTCGGCCACTCATCAACCTCCATTTCTGCGGGCATCGGGGTGGCGATCGCCGCCGCGAAAGAAGATAAACAGCGACGTGCGGTGTGCGTCATTGGCGACGGCGCGATTACCGCAGGTATGGCGTTTGAAGCCATGAACCATGCGGGCGATATCAAACCCGATCTGCTGGTGGTGCTCAATGACAACGAAATGTCGATTTCGGAGAACGTTGGCGCGCTGAATAACCATCTGGCGCAACTGCTCTCCGGCAAACTGTACTCCACGCTGCGCGAAGGCGGCAAAAAGGTCTTCTCTGGCGTACCGCCGATTAAAGAGCTGCTCAAACGCACCGAAGAACATCTCAAAGGGATGGTCGTGCCCGGTACCCTGTTTGAAGAGCTGGGCTTCAACTACATCGGCCCGGTGGACGGCCACGATGTACTCGGCCTGGTCAATACGCTGAAAAATATGCGCGACCTGAAAGGGCCGCAGTTCCTGCATATTATGACCAAAAAAGGTCGCGGCTATGAGCCGGCGGAAAAAGACCCGATTACCTTCCACGCGGTGCCAAAATTTGACCATACCAGCGGGGTTCTGCCGAAAAGCAGCGGCGGCCTGCCCTCCTACTCGAAAATTTTTGGCGACTGGCTGTGCGAAACCGCGGCGAAAGACAGCAAGCTGATGGCCATTACGCCCGCAATGCGCGAAGGCTCGGGGATGGTCGAGTTTTCGAGGAAATACCCTGACCAGTATTTCGATGTGGCGATTGCAGAACAGCACGCGGTGACCTTTGCCGCCGGCCTGGCGATCGGCGACTACAAGCCGGTGGTGGCCATTTACTCCACCTTCCTGCAGCGCGCCTACGATCAGGTGATCCATGATGTCGCCATCCAGAAGCTGCCGGTTCTGTTTGCCATCGACCGCGCGGGAATCGTCGGCGCCGACGGACAAACGCATCAGGGCGCATTCGATCTCTCCTTCCTGCGCTGTATCCCGGATATGGTGATCATGACGCCGAGCGACGAAAACGAGTGCCGTCAGATGCTCTACACCGGCTATCACTACAATGAAGGGCCAAGCGCGGTTCGCTACCCGCGCGGGACCGGCACCGGCGCCACCCTGCAGCCGCTGGCCTCGTTGCCGATCGGCAAAGGCGTGGTAAAACGCACGGGCGAAAAAGTGGCGATCCTCAACTTCGGTACTTTGCTGCCGGAAGCGGCGCAGGTGGCAGACAAGCTCAACGCCACGCTGGTCGATATGCGTTTTGTCAAACCTCTCGATGATGCGCTTATTTTGCAGCTGGCCGCCGACCACGATGTGCTGGTGACGCTGGAAGAGAATGCCATTATGGGCGGCGCGGGCAGCGGCGTGAATGAGCTGCTGATGGCCAATCGCCGTGCGGTTCCGGTGCTGAATATTGGCCTGCCGGACGTTTTTATTCCCCAGGGAACGCAGGAAGAAGTGCGCGCCGACCTCGGTCTGGATGCCGCCGGTATCGAAGCGAAAATCACCACCTGGCTCGCATAACCCCCGCAACGGCTCCTGCTATGCTTAAAAGACCCCCTTTTTTAAGCGCATAGCAGGAGCAAATCAATGCAATACATCACGCCTGAAGCCACCCACCTGCGAGTTTCCCGGCTGTGTCTCGGCTGCATGACCTTTGGCGAGCCGGATCGAGGCAAGCACGCCTGGACCCTACCGGAAGAGAGCAGCCGACCGCTCATTCAGCGTGCGCTGGAAGGCGGCATCAACTTTTTTGATACCGCGAACAGCTACTCTGACGGCAGCAGCGAAGAGATTGTTGGCCGCGCGCTACGCGATTTCGCCCGCCGCGACGAAGTGGTGGTGGCGACAAAAGTGTATCACCAGGTCGGGGATCTGCCGGAGGGCCTCTCGCGTGCACAGATCCTGCGCTCTATCGATGACAGCCTGCGCCGCTTAGGTATGGAATATGTCGACCTGCTGCAGATCCATCGTTGGGACTACAGCACGCCGATTGAAGAGACCCTGGAAGCGCTAAATGAGGTTGTTAAGGCCGGGAAAGCGCGCTATATCGGCGCCTCATCGATGCACGCTCGCCAGTTTGCGCAGGCGCTACAGCTTCAGGAGAGCAACGGCTGGGCGCGCTTTGTGACCATGCAGGATCATTACAATCTGATTTATCGCGAAGAAGAGAACGAGATGCTGCCGCTGTGCCAGCGCTCGGGCGTATCGGTCATTCCCTGGAGTCCGCTGGCGCGGGGCCGACTCACCCGTCCGTGGGGCGAAACCACCGCCCGGCTGGTATCCGATGAGTTTGGCAAATCGCTCTACAGCGCCAGCGATGAAAACGATGCGCTGATTGCGCAGAATCTGGCTGAAGTGGCGGAAGAAGTCGGTGCCAACCGCGCCCAGGTGGCGCTGGCCTGGCTATTGAGTAAACCGGGTATCGCCGCGCCAATCGTCGGCGCCTCCAGGCAGGAGCAGCTCGACGACCTGCTGGGCGCGGTGGATTTAACGCTGACGCCCGAACAGGTAGAAAAGCTGGAAGCGCCGTATAAGCCGCATCCGATTGTCGGGTTCAAGTAACTCATTGTTCCCACGAGGCTCCCGGCTCCCGGCTCGCGCTGCGCTTAGCCGGGCTACAGGTTCACCAACGCCTGCGGGCCGGTAGCCCGCACAGGTGCGCAGCACCGCCTCCGGGAAACGCCTGCCTGCTCGATTTCCCAGGGGCGCTACGCAGGACCGTATTTAGAAAAGACCAATCGGCCAGTGATGGCCTATGACGTACAGCACGCCGGCAGAGATCACCCCGGCGACGATATCATCGACCATGATCCCCATCCCGCCGTGAATATTGCGGTCAAACCAGCGAATGGGCCACGGTTTCCACATATCAAAAATACGGAAAATCACAAACCCGGCGGCGACCCATTGCCAGTCAAGCGTCGGCAACGCCATCAGGGTGATCCACATCCCGACAAACTCATCCCAGACAATACTGCCGTGGTCGTGGGTGCCCATATCTTTCGCCGTGCGGTGGCAAATATACACCCCGATACAGATGCTCATCATCACCACCAGCGAATAGAGCTGCCAGGGGAGAAATGTCATCAGATACCAGAACGGGATTGAGGCCAGCGAGCCCATCGTACCGGGCACCACGGGGCTTAACCCGCTACCAAAACCGGTCGCCAGCAAATGCCACGGATTGCGCATATTGAGGCGACTTTTTGCGACATCTTTACTACGCACCAAAGTGATCGTACCCCTGTAAATCCAGCTGGACCGGTTTACCGGATTGCATCAGCTGCAAACCGTCCGCCTCGGCGCTAATCTGTCCGATGCAGGTAAAGCGCGCCCCAAGCTGGCCGATAGCCACATCAAGCGCGCCGCGGTTAAGTTCAGGCACGGTAAAGCACAGTTCGTAGTCTTCACCGCCAGAGAGCGCCCAGCGCAGCGCCTGCTCCCTCTCTGCATGGCGCAGCAGCGCATCGGATAACGGCATCGCGTCAAGGTCGATCCGCGCGCCGCAGCCGCTGGCCTTAAGAATGTGCCCCAGATCGGAGATCAGACCGTCGGACAGATCGATAGCCGAGCTGGCCAGATCGCGCAGCGCCTGTCCTTGCAATACGCGCGGCATCGGGCGCAAATGGCGCGCCAGCAGGTAGTCGGCATCAGCGGCTGACGCTACCACAAGACGGTCCTGCAAAATAGCCAACCCTGCGGCGCTGTCGCCGGGGGTGCCGGTGACATATACCCAGTCGCCGGGTTTCGCCCCGGAACGCTTCAGCGCGCCCCCCGGCGGGACAAAACCGTGAATACCCAGGGTCATCGACAGCGGACCGCGAGTAGTATCACCGCCGATCAACTGCATATCGTAATAGTTGAGCTGCATGAACAGGCTGTCGCTGAACGATTCCAGCCAGGCTTCATCCGCTGCCGGCAACGTTAACGCCAGCGTTAACCACGCCGGTTCAGCGCCCATCGCCGCGAGATCGCTCAGATTGACCGCCAGCGCCTTGTAAGCGAGATCGGCAGGATCGATATCAGGTAAAAAATGGTTGCCCGCCACCAGGGTGTCGGTGCTGATTGCCAGCGTTTTTTTCTCGGGAATGTTCAGGAGAGCGCAGTCATCGCCGATGCCGGTTTCCACATCGAGACGCCTGCTTTTTACGCGATCAAAATAACGGGCAATCAGGGAAAATTCGCCGCATGCCATACGTTATGCCTCAGCAAAAGAAAAGAATAAGGCCGGACCTTGCGTGGATGACATCCCGCGAGACCCGGCCTGGAGTTTACTTTTTGTTGGGACGAATTGCCGGGGCTGCTTTGTCCAGCACGCCGTTAACAAACTTGTGGCTATCTTCGGCGCCGAAGGTTTTCGCCAGTTCGATAGCTTCGTTAATCGCAACTTTGTATGGCACATCGTCACGTTTAGACAACTCGAACAGGGCGATACGCAGTACCGCTTTCTCTACCTGACCCAGCTCTTCAAGCAGGCGGGACAGGTACGGCTTCATCAGGCCGTCGAGGTATGCGCTGTTAGTCGCCACTCCGGACAGCAGTTCGCGGAAATACAGAACGTCAACATCTTTGACATCCTGCTCCGCCAGGAACTGGTATTCAACATCAGCGATGTCGTTCTGGGACAACTGCCAGGAGTAAAGCGCCTGGACAGCACACTCACGGGCGCGGCGACGAGCAGCAGGTTTCACGGAATTCCCCTTACAAAAAAATTCAGGCCTTGATGGCTTTCAATACGTTAATCATTTCCAGCGCGGTCAGCGCAGCTTCTGCGCCTTTGTTACCGGCTTTGGTACCAGCGCGTTCGATGGCTTGTTCAATGCTTTCTGTCGTCAGAACACCAAAGGCTACCGGGATTTCGCTGTCCTGCGCGACATGTGCGAGGCCATTGCTTGCTCCGCCAGCCACATATTCAAAGTGCGCGGTACCCCCACGAATCACCGTACCCAGAGCAATCACCGCGTCATATTTACCGGTTTTAGCCAGCACGCCAGCCGCCAGCGGCAGCTCATACGCGCCTGGAACCCAAACAACGGTAATATTTTCATCTTTTACCTGACCGATGCGCTTGAGAGCGTCAATAGCGCCTTCCAGCAGGCTGTCATTGATAAAGTTGTTGAAACGCGCAATGGTGATGGCGACGCGAGCGTCCGGGGTAGCAACGTTAGCTTCAATAATGTTCATACTCTTCCTTCGGGTTCATATAGCCCCGCAAGGGGGGCGGATTCTATCATAATAATTTATACACTTCATCCTTCAAACTGCCTGCGCGTTGGCAGCGCCTGTCGACCCCGGTCGCTTACCGCTGTAAGCAAGCAGGATTCTCCGGTTGGCCGCCTCGACGCATCCTGAATGAATGCGTGTAGCGATGCTGCTTTCCCTGTCGGTCAGGGAGATTATGCGCCGACTAAATGCAGGCAAAGATCGGGACCTGTCTGGCGTATCTCGTTGAATTTGAAATGGGGGACATCGGCCAGTTTCTCAAGCCCCGGTAGCACGCATAGCCCGCGCGCGTCGCTGCCTAACAGTTTAGGCGCAATATAGACGATAAGCTCGTCCACCAGCCCGGCCTGCAACAGCGCGCCGGCGAGCGTCGGGCCCGCTTCCACCCAAATGCTGTTAATCTGCTGTTTGCCAAGCTGCATCATCAGCAACACCAGATCGAGATGGCCGTTGTGTTCCGGCACCATCAGCGTTCGCACGCTTTCCGGCCAGCTGCGGTCATCGGCCCGGGTGCTAGCGAACAGCGTCTCTCCGGGCTGATGCACGATGCGGTGCTCAGGGGTAACGCGATTATGGCTATCGACAACAATACGCAGCGGCTGGCGCAGATTTTCCTGCGGGTAGCGCGCGCGAATATCGGCACCGAGCTCTTCCCAGCGTACGGTTAATGCCGGATCGTCTGCCAGCACGGTCGCGCTGCTGGTCAGGATCGCATGGCTTTGCGCCCGCAGGCGCTGCACGTCGCGTCGCGCCTGCGGCGAGGTGATCCACTGGCTTTCTCCGCTGGCCATCGCGGTGCGACCGTCCAGTGAAGCGCCCATTTTTAGCTGTACGTAGGGGAAACCGGTGCGCATCCGCTTGAGGAAACCTTTGTTCAGCGCTTCGGCTTCGCCGATCATCAGGCCATGGCTGACGTCAATACCGGCCTGCTGCAGGCGATACAGGCCGCGCCCCGCCACCTGCGGGTTGGGGTCCTGCATAGCGGCCACGACGCGGGTCACGCCCGCGGCAATCAGCGCGTCGCAGCACGGCGGCGTGCGGCCATGATGACTACAGGGCTCCAGGGTCACATAGGCGGTGGCGCCGCGGGCTTTTTCGCCGGCCATACGCAGCGCATGCACTTCCGCATGCGGCTCGCCGGCGCGATAGTGAAAACCTTCGCCGACGATCTCAGCGTCCTTGACGATCACACAGCCGACATTCGGATTGGGATGGGTGGTGAAGCGCCCGCGCTGCGCCAGCTTAAGCGCTCGCGCCATGTACATTTCGTCATGCATGGCTTAATCCTGTAAGCGGGCGATCTCTTCGCCGAATTCTTTGATATCTTCAAAACTACGATAGACGGAAGCAAAGCGGATATAGGCGACTTTATCGAGCTTTTTCAGCTGCTCCATCACCAGGTTGCCGATCATTTTGCTCGGGACTTCGCGCTCGCCGGTACCGCGTAAATGGGTTTTGATATGATTGAGCGCCATTTCCACATCATCGGCGCTGACCGGCCGTTTTTCCAACGCTTTCAGCATTCCGCTGCGCAGTTTATCTTCATTGAAGGGTTCCCGCACATCGTTGCTCTTGACCACTCGCGGCATCACCAGCTCCGCCACCTCGAAGGTGGTGAAACGTTCGTTACAAACCAGGCACTGCCGACGACGACGCACAGAAGAGCCCTCGCCCACCAGACGAGAGTCGATCACTTTGGTATCTACGGCGAAACAGAAAGGGCAATGCATAGCGCGTCCTGACAGGAAGTTAAACTGACAGGTAGTTTACCGCGAAGTGCCGCGACAACAAAGAAAGAGCTTTTGAGACAAAGGATCTATGGCTCGTGGACGGAGACGATCTACCATGAAATATCCCCCTGAAAACGGAATCCATGACCATGACAAGACGTTATTTGAAGCTGGCGATGCTGACCACGCTGTTTACCCTCAGCGCCTGCGCACAGCAAAGTGAAGTCCGTCAGATGCATGAAAGCGTGAGCACATTGAGCAAAGAGATGACTCAGCTTAATCAGCAGACGGTGAAAATCACCCAGCAAAACGCACTGAATGCGAAATCGAGCAGCGGCGTTTATCTTTTGCCCGGCGCCAGGACCCCGGCGCGCCTCGAAAGCCAGATAGGCACACTGCGTATGTCGCTGCGTGATATCGCCGCCGACGCCGACGGTACCCGCCTGACGCTGCGTATTCAGGGGGAATCAAACGACCCGCTACCGGCGTTCAGCGCCACCGTCGCCTGGGGGCAACTCACCGGCACCACGCAGAATTACCGGGAGGTTAACGTGCGCGATCGGCTGATTAGCGCCCCTGCCAGCATCCTGGCGCCGAGCGACGTCGATATTCCGCTCCGCCTGAACGGCGTCACGCCTCAGCAGCTTGGCTTCCTGCGTATTCACGATATCCAGCCCGCAAGCGCACAATAATCGCCTTCGCCGGGTGTCGCCGATACCCGGATTCGACCGCCCCAAAATCCATTTACAGTTTTTCCAAACAGTTCAGTAAAAATTGACCGTCTGGATCAATTTCAGTGGCATTCTGCCAGGAAATGCATAGAATCGTGAACGCAATCGATTACGTATGTTTACGTTATGTGAAACAACACGTATTTTTGTGAGCAATGATTTCTATAATAGACCCCCACAGAGATACGAAATATTTAGCAACGCTTCGGCAGCGTTCTTCACGCCTTTTGGCTTAATTCAAAACAGTGGCATCCTTATGAAAAAAACATTACTGGCAGCAGGCGCCGTACTGGCGCTGTCCACATCGTTCACTGCTGGCGCGGCAGAAAACGACAAACCGCAGTATCTGTCCGATTGGTGGCACCAGAGTGTGAACGTGGTGGGTAGCTACCACACCCGTTTTGGACCGCAAATTCGTAACGATACCTATCTGGAATACGAAGCATTTGCCAAAAAAGACTGGTTTGATTTCTACGGTTACATGGATGCGCCGGTATTCTTCGGCGGTAACAGCACGGCCAAAGGTATCTGGAACCACGGTTCCCCACTGTTTATGGAAATTGAGCCGCGTTTCTCTATTGACAAGCTGACCAATACCGATCTCAGCTTCGGCCCGTTCAAAGAGTGGTATTTCGCCAACAACTATATCTACGACATGGGCCGCAACGCGTCCGGTCGTCAGAGCACCTGGTATATGGGTCTCGGTACCGATATCGATACCGGTCTGCCGATGAGCCTGTCTCTGAACGTCTATGCGAAATATCAGTGGCAGAACTACGGCGCATCCAACGAAAACGAATGGGATGGCTACCGTTTCAAAGTGAAATACTTTGTCCCGCTGACCGACCTGTGGGGCGGTTCGCTGAGCTATATCGGCTTCACCAACTTTGACTGGGGTTCCGATCTGGGCAATGACAACTTCTATGACTTGAACGGCAAGCACGCACGCACCGGCAACTCCATCGCCTCCAGCCATATCCTGGCGCTGAACTACGCGCACTGGCACTACTCGATCGTCGCTCGTTACTTCCATAACGGCGGCCAGTGGGCCGATGATGCGAAGCTGAACTTCGGCGATGGCGATTTCAACGTTCGCTCTACCGGCTGGGGTGGTTACTTCGTGGTGGGTTACAACTTCTAATCCTGCCTGATGATCCCCGGCCTCGGCGCCGGGGATATCGATTGGCCCGCCTTATGGCTCACGCTCTTCACACCTCACCTTACGCAGAAAATCGCTCAATGACCGGTCGGCCCGCTCGCTGAAAAGGCGCCCGGTGGCAGCCACGTCCAGGCAGCGATCGAGACGAAAGCAGCGATAATCGTCGCGGAGCTCGCACCAGCTCACCAGCAGCCAGCGCTCCCCCCAGAAAAAGAGCCCCAGCGGCAGCACTTCGCGCTGCGACACCTTTCCCGCTTCATCGCGGTAATGCAGCGCCAGCACCCGCTGGCCGGAAACCGCCCGATGCACCAGATCAAACTGCGCTTTGCTGTACCCCTGGGCGCCAAAATCCGGCGCAAACAGCCGCGATTGCTCGGCCTTACGCCGACTCTCTTCAGGTAAAATCGCGAGCACCTTTTCCCGGGCCGACTCCAGTGACTGGGACAGTGATTCGCCTCCCCAGGTTTGCAGTAGCCGAATGGCGGCCACCAGCGCTTCCGACTCCTCGGTCGTCAGCATCAGAGGCGGTAAACTGTAGCCTGCCAGCAGGCGATATCCGCTTCCGGCCTCGCCCTCCACCGGCACGCCGGAGAGCGACAGGTCGCGGATATCCCGGTAGATAGTGCGCTCCGATACGCCGAGCCGCTCCGCCAGCAGCCCGGCGGTGGTTAACCTTCTCCCCCGCAGGATCTGCACGATTTGAAAAAGGCGGTCGGCGCGTCGGCTCATTTTTAACTTATCTCATGGTTTAAGCCTGCCCACTGGCGTCAAGAGCGTTAGTGAGACAGGTGTTTAGGTTGATGCAAGCCAATCCGGTTCCCTTCGCTATCCATAAACAGCGCGATGGTGCCAATATCGTCCGCCAGTTCAAGCGGGCCAAAGACGCAGCTCCCGCCAGCGGAATTCACGCGGTCGAGCGTGGCGGCCAGATTGTCAGTATGCAGATAGATAATACATCCCTGATCGGCAGGTTTAACCCCGTCAAACTTTGCCAGCGCGCCGCCGGGTGCCGGGTCCTGATACGGGAAAACGGCCATTTCAGCGCAATCCATATTTTCCCGACGCAGGGTCACCTGCAGCACCGGCTCGTAAAACGCCACGGCGCGATCCATATCGGCGACCGGAATTTCAAACCAGTTAATTACGGTGTTCATACATCCTCCTGTCCATTGTTTGGGTTCAGGAGGAGTGTATGGCAGGGCTACTGACAGCGTACTGTCAGTAGGGATCGACATCCCTGCGGCCACACCGTTTGCCGCTGGCGATTAACCCGCCGTGCAAACCAGAGCCCGCTGCTTATCAAGCAGCCAGGGGCGGAGATAGCCGACGGTGTTCGACAACGGCAGCACCGCCTCCGGTAGCGCAATCCCCAGTCGTTCCCGGATATAGCGATGTCGGGTGACGATACGCTGCCAGAGCTCCGGATACGCCTGCGCCAGCTCGTGGCGCAGAGACTCGTCCGCCAGCGCCACGGTGTCTTCAATGCTGACACCGGCGTAACCCGCTCGCGAAGGAATAATGTCGATTTGCAGAATCATCCCGCTTCGCAAACAGGCGTCGGCGTTCGGCCCGATCGGCGAACAGAGCCACTCTTCATCAGCCACCAGATGCCCAGGATTAAGATGCCAATGGTACTCCGCCTTCGGCAAAACCCGCTCGATCAGGGCGTACATCTCGCCGCCGGGCATACCGATACGCAGATGCTCCAGCCAGCTGACCACCGCCCGGAAATAGGGTTTCGCCACCACATCAAGGTAGTCCGCCACCTCCGGCGCCAGCTCCGTCTCATCGCTGACCACGTAGGCGGCCCGACTGCTTAAGCCGCCTTTAAACCCAGTGGTGAGCGAAAATTTATCGCCGCGACGGATAACCTTATCGCCAGGATAGAGACGGGCATCGGCGAAGCGATCGCCGGTGGCGGCAATCATCACCACGCTGTTGGGCTGGCCATCTGCCGCCAGCAGAGCGCCGATCTGTTTTTCCGTTTTTCCCGGCTCGATGGCATTCAACGCCGTGAGGATCGCCGTCGACGCCAGGTTGGCGCCATATTCATAGTGGGCCAGCTCATTGGCAGAATTGACCGTTCTCACTCCGCCATCCGGAGCGATAAATAATGCCGTGGCATTGAGCACCACCGCCTGCTGTCCGGCGGCCTGGCGAATCGCGTCCACGATAAAAGCGGGCAGATCGAACATCTGTGAACGGTCGTCAGCGCTGCCGGTAAACAGCTTCCAGCCCACCAGGCCCAGACTTTTCCCGCGGCTGATACCGGCATCCTGCAGCAGCTGCGGCAGACTTTTTTCATTGCTCATCGGCTGATTCGGCAACGAGAACCACGGCGCATGGATCGCCCGGTTTTCCAGGCGAGCAAAGGCCGCCAGCTTGAGATTTTCATTGCCCAGCACCAGCACCGCCTCCCCTTCGCGATGCAATACCAGCAAGGCTTCTTCAAACCGCGGGATAAAGCCGGTGAGATATTCGAAGTTTCCGCCGTGCTCTTTATCGGCATACACGATCAGCGTGTCGTAGCCATGCTGGCGCATTTGCGCAAGCACCCTGGCTTTACGCTGGCGTAGCGTTTCATCACTGAGCGTAACGGAAGGCACATCGTGCCAGACGGTCGGTTGGGCGACGGCAGAAAGGACTATGGCGGCCATGGGGGATCTCCATCTCATCAAGCGTTAAGAGTGGAGAGTAGCGAAATTTGGCCGGGCTGTAATAAAAAAATCCCGGCCTTGCGACCGGGATTGCGTTATCAGAACGGGACTGCCTTACGGCAGAATGGACGGCTGATCCGCCCCTTCTTTTTCTACTTTCTGCTGCAGCATATGCTCACGCTTCATGCCCAGCTTCAGCGCCAGTGCGGACGCAACGTAGATAGACGAGGCCGTACCGATAGAGACACCGATCAGCATGGTCAGCGAGAAGCCTTCCAGTACCGGGCCACCAAAGAGATACAGCATCAGGATCACCACCAACGTGGTTCCGGAGGTGATCAAGGTACGATGCAGCGTCTGGGTCAACGACACGTTGAAGATCTCATACGGCGTACCGCGGCGGATCTTACGGAAGTTTTCACGGATACGGTCAGATACCACGATGCTGTCGTTCAGCGAGTAGCCGATAACCGACATCAGCGAAGCGACGATAGTCAGGTCAATCTCGATATGGAACAGCGAGAGGATGCCCATCGTAATGACCACGTCGTGCGCCAGCGCGATAACCACCCCGGCGGCAAGACGCCACTCGAAACGGAAACCAACGTACACCAGGATACAGATTAACGCCGCCAGCAGCGCCAGCGCGCCGCTTTGTGCCAGGTCAGCCCCGACGCTCGGCCCCACGAACTCGATACGCTTAACCGTCGCGTCCTGGCTGGTCGATGCGTTAATCACGCTAACGACCTTGCTGCCCAGCTCCTGACTGACGTTGACATCATGCACCGGCGGCATACGCACCATAATGTCGCGACTGCTGCCGAAGTTCTGCACCTGCGGCTCTTCAAAGCCCGCCTTCTGCAGCGCCTGACGCATCTGGTCCAGTTCGGCCGGTTTTTCGAGGGTGATTTCAATCACCGTACCGCCGGTGAAATCCAGACCCCAGTTAAATCCGCGCACGCCCATCACGACAATGGCGGCAATCAGCAGAAAACCTGAAATGCCGAAAGCCCAGTAGTCCCAGCGCATAAAGTCATAGACTTTACGGCCGTGGTTCAATTGTTCAACAGTATATTCCTGTGCCACAACGCACTCCTCAGATAGACAGCTTTTTAACGCGCTTGCCGCCGTACAGCAGGTTCACGATGGCACGGGTGCCGACGATAGCGGTAAACATCGAGGTTGCCACACCGATACCGGTGGTAATCGCAAACCCTTTAATTGCACCGGTACCGACCGCGTACAGGATGATAACTTTGATCAACGTCGTAATGTTCGCATCGAAGATCGAGCTGAATGCACCCCGGTAACCTTCATCAATCGCCTGCTGAACGGAACGTCCGTTGCTCAACTCTTCTTTAATACGTTCGTTGATCAGTACGTTAGCATCGACCGCTACCGCAAGGGTTAACACGATACCCGCAATCCCCGGCATACTCAGCGTAGCCCCAGGCAGCAGGGACATGATACCGACGATCAGGACCAGGTTAGCCACCAGCGCAGAGGTCGCGATCAGACCGAATTTCTTGTAGAAGAAAATCATGAACAGGATAGACACCACCAGACCGGCCAGACACGCTTCCAGACCCTGTTTGATGTTCTGCATACCCAGAGTCGGGCCGATAGTACGTTCTTCAACGATCTGAATCGGCGCAATCAGCGCCCCCGCACGCAGCAGCAGAGAGAGCTGACGCGCTTCATTCGGGTTGCTGATACCGGTAATACGGAAGCTGTTGCCCAGGCGAGACTGGATATTGGCGATGTTAATCACCTCTTCCTCTTTCGCCAGAATCGCACGACCGTTGGCATCTTTCTTACCGCTGTCTTTGTACTCCACGAACAGGGTCGCCATCGGTTTGCCGATGTTGTCCTTGGTGAAGTTAGACATGATGTTACCACCGGCGCTGTCCAGCGAGATGTTAACCTGCGGCTGGTTGAACTCGTCCATGCTGGAAGTGGAGTCGGTGATATGGTCACCGGTCAGAATCACGCGCTTGTACAGCACAACCGGCCGACCTTCGCGAGTATATTTCACTTCCGAGTCGCCAGGGACACGGCCAGAAGCGGCAGCGGCGCTGTCAACGTTGCTGTTCACCAGACGGAATTCCAGCGTCGCCGTGGCGCCCAGAATTTCTTTCGCCCGCGCGGTATCCTGAATACCCGGCAGTTCAACCACGATACGGTCGGCGCCCTGACGCTGTACCAGCGGCTCGGCAACACCCAGTTGGTTCACACGGTTACGCAGAATGTTGATGTTCTGCTGTACGGCGTATTCGCGAGCTTCTTTCAGGCGGTCATCGGTCATCACCGCTTTCAGGCCGGTAGCGCCCTGCGTGGAGATAACCAGATCGCGGTGACGCGGGCTCAGCCAGGAGATGGCCTGATCGCGCGCTGCGCTATCGCGAAAAGCGATGCTCAGACCATAATTGTCTTCCTTACGCACGGTAGCGTAAGGGATGCCTTTTTCACGCAGTTCGCTGCGCAGGCTGTCGATATTTTGTTCCTGCAGTTTGCCCAGCGCGGTGTCCATATCCACTTCCATCAGGAAGTGTACGCCGCCGCGCAGGTCAAGACCCAGCTTCATCGGCTCGGCATGGATAGCCGCTAACCAGCGAGGCGTCGCCGGAGCTAAGTTCAGCGCCACGACGTATTTATCACCTAACGCGTCCACCAGCACTTCACGTGCGCGCAGCTGGACATCGGTGGTATCGAAGCGCGCAAGGATTGCGCCCTCTTCCAGTGCCACAGACTTAGCGGTAATTTTTTCTTCTTGTAACGTTTTCTGGACCTGGATCAGCGTTTGCTCACTGGCGGCGACACCGCGCGCGCCAGTGATTTGAACGGCCGGATCCTCACCATACAGGTTGGGGAGCGCATACATCAGGCCGACGATAATCACGACGACCAGCATGATGTACTTCCACAAAGGATAACGGTTTAACACGGCAGTTCCCTTAGGGAAAAGTGGATTACAGTGCCTTCATGGTGCCTTTCGGCAGAACGGCAGCTACGAAGTCACGTTTGATAACCACTTCAGTGGTGTCGTTCAGCGCGATAGCAATGTATCCGCTTTCAGCAACTTTCGTGACGCGACCCACCAGGCCGCCATTCGTCAGCACTTCATCACCTTTGGCGATAGAGTTCATCAGGTTTTTATGTTCTTTGGTGCGCTTCTGCTGTGGGCGCAGGATCATGAAGTAGAAAATCAGACCGAACACCACCAGCATCAGAATCAGAGACATCGGGCTACCCTGCGCCGCGCCACCGGTTGCTGCTACCGCATCAGAAATAAAAAAGCTCATTCAAATTCCCTCATTATTAAAATTAATCAACGTTCAAAGGAGGAACAGGTCGCCCCTGACGTTGGTAAAAATCGGTCACGAAGCTCTCTAATTTACCCTCTTCGATAGCCTTACGTAAACCAGCCATTAAACGCTGATAGTAGCGAAGGTTATGAATGGTATTGAGGCGCGCGCCCAATATTTCGTTGCAACGATCGAGATGATGCAAGTAAGCGCGTGAATAATTGCGACATGTATAGCAATCACACTCGGCATCCAGCGGCGCGGTGTCGCTTTTATGCTTCGCATTACGAATCTTCACCACGCCATCGGTGACGAACAGGTGGCCGTTACGCGCGTTGCGCGTTGGCATGACGCAGTCGAACATGTCGATACCGCGACGCACCCCTTCAACCAGATCTTCTGGCTTGCCGACGCCCATCAGATAGCGTGGTTTGTCGGCCGGGATCTGCGGGCAAACGTGCTCCAGGATACGGTGCATGTCTTCCTTCGGCTCACCGACAGCCAAACCGCCGACAGCGTAGCCATCAAAACCGATATCTACCAGACCTTTAACGGAGATATCACGTAAATCTTCGTAAACACTGCCCTGGATAATGCCAAACAGCGCGTTTTTGTTACCCAGACCATCAAAACGGTCGCGGCTGCGCTTGGCCCAGCGCAGAGACATTTCCATCGAGCGCTTAGCGTAATCCCAGTCCGCCGGGTACGGCGTACATTCGTCGAAGATCATCACGATATCGGAACCGAGATCGTACTGAATCTCCATCGATTTTTCCGGATCGAGGAAGATAGGATCGCCGTTGATCGGGTTACGGAAGTGGACGCCCTGCTCGGTAATTTTACGGATATCGCCGAGGCTGAACACCTGGAAGCCGCCGGAATCGGTCAGGATGGGTCCTTTCCACTGCATAAAATCATGCAGGTCGCCGTGCAGCTTCATGATTTCCTGACCCGGGCGCAGCCACAGGTGGAAGGTGTTGCCGAGGATAATTTGCGCGCCGGTGGCTTCCACTTCTTCCGGCGTCATCCCTTTTACGGTGCCGTAGGTCCCAACGGGCATAAAGGCTGGCGTTTCAACCACGCCGCGATCAAACACCAGGCGGCCGCGGCGAGCGCGTCCGTCGGTGGTATCCAGTTCAAATTTCATGTTAACTCCTGCGTCAGAAAAACAGTCTGACGTTAAATACTCATGTCGCGGCGTTATTCCCCGACACGCTCAAAAATAGCCTGCGGATTGTACGTGATAAACATCGCGTCCCCGTAGCTAAAAAAGCGATATTTTTGTTCTACCGCAGCCTTGTAGGCATTCATGGTGTGCTGATAGCCGGCAAAGGCTGAAACCAGCATAATCAGAGTCGATTCAGGGAGATGGAAGTTGGTCACCAGCGCATCAACCGCTTTGTACTGATATCCCTGATAGATAAAAATCTGTGTGTCGCCGAAAAACGGCTCAATCAGGTCTTTTTTCGCCGCCTGCGCCGCGCTCTCCAGCGAACGGACGGAGGTGGTGCCCACCGCGATGACCCGGTTGCCGCGCGCTTTCGCCGCCAGCACCGCATCAACAACCTCCTGCGGCACTTCGGCGTACTCGGAGTGCATGATGTGATCTTCAATGGTCTCCACGCGCACCGGCTGGAACGTCCCCGCGCCAACGTGCAGCGTCACAAACGCCATTTCAATCCCTTTCTCGCGCAGCTTCTCCAGCATCATATCGTCAAAGTGCAGGCCCGCGGTCGGCGCGGCCACCGCCCCCGGCCTGGTGCTGTAGACGGTTTGATACAGTTCGCGGTCGGCGTCTTCGTCCGGACGAGCGATATACGGCGGCAGCGGCATATGGCCGATGCTGTTAAGGATCTCCAGTACCGGACGTGGGTCGTTAAATTCGACTTCAAACAGCGCGTCGTGACGCGCCACCATCGTGGCGTTGATGCTTTCATCATCGCCCAGCAGCAGCTCCGCTCCCGGCTTCGGCGCTTTAGACGCGCGAATGTGCGCCAGAATGCGTTTGTCATCCAGCATGCGCTCGACCAGCACTTCAATCTTGCCACCGCTGGCTTTACGGCCAAACAGGCGCGCCGGGATCACCCGGGTATTGTTAAAGACCAGCAGATCGCCCGGGTTAAGTTTGTCGAGTAAGTCAGTGAAAGTTCCATGCGTCAGCGCTCCCGTCGGACCGTCTAACGACAGCAGGCGACAGCGACTGCGCTCAGGCTGCGGGTAGTGGGCTATCAGGGATTCGGGTAGTTCAAAGGAAAAATCGGTAACGCGCATGACGATGGCTCAGACGAAATAAAGAGGCGGGTAGTCTAGTGCCGGGGCGTCCTCCCTGCAACCTTTACCCCTCTGGATGAATAACATAATCTATACACAAAACCATTCAAGATGCATCGACGCGGCAGTTGAATGACAAATTCGTCAGGAACAGATTTGAACGCTGCGGAGTGGCGGCCCGGGAGGGCGAGGCTCAAAGATGGGCCGGGTAGCTTAGCCAACAAAGAGGCAGTTTGAAGGATAAAAGGTCTATGAATTTTCTCGCACACCTGCATTTAGCCCATCTCGCCGACAGTTCCCTGCCCGGCAATCTTCTGGCAGATTTCGTTCGCGGCAATCCCCAGGCGGACTATCCGGCCGACATTGTCGACGGCATTTTTATGCACCGGCGCATCGACGTCATGACCGATAATCTGCCGGAAGTCAAAGCAGCGCGCGACTGGTTTCGCCCGCAGACCCGCCGCGTGGCGCCCATTACGCTGGATGTCATGTGGGATCACTTCCTGTCGCACCACTGGGCACGCATTTCACCCGATATGCCGCTCAACGAGTTTGTCCGCTATGCCCAGGCACAGGTCACGCCGGTATTAGCCGATTCGCCGCCGCGCTTCGTCAATCTCAATGCCTATTTGTGGTCGGAGCGCTGGCTTGAACGCTATGAGGATATGGACTTTATTCAGAGCGTCCTCAACGGTATGGCCAGTCGTCGTCCGCGCCTTGATGCCCTGCGCGACTCCTGGCAGGATCTGGATACCCACTACGATAAACTCGAGCAGCAGTTCTGGCAGTTTTATCCGCGCATGATGGCGCAGGCCACCAGGCGTGAACTATAAAGATTGCGCTTTCTCACAAAAAGGCTATTCTGAACACCATTTCCCGATATAAATTGATAGGAAAAACCTATCTCATTGATTGTCAACGTCACGTTGAGTTCGCATGAACCAGTCCCTATACTTGCCCGCGTTGCGTTCCAATTAACCTTATTATTAACAGGAGAATCATATGGTTCTGGTCACTCGTCAGGCTCCGGATTTTACCGCTGCAGCTGTTTTAGGTAACGGTGAAATCGTTGAGAAATTCAACTTCAAACAACACACCAACGGTAAAGCGACCGTCCTGTTCTTCTGGCCGATGGACTTCACCTTCGTGTGCCCGTCTGAGCTGATCGCTTTTGACAAACGTTACGAAGAATTCCAGAAGCGCGGCGTAGAAGTGGTTGGCGTCTCCTTCGACTCTGAATTCGTTCACAACGCATGGCGTAACACCCCGGTAGACCAGGGCGGTATCGGTCCGGTTAAATACGCGATGGTTGCTGACATCAAACGTGAAATCCAGAAAGCCTACGGTATCGAACACCCGGACGAAGGCGTGGCGCTGCGCGGCTCCTTCCTGATCGATGCTAACGGCGTGGTTCGCCACCAGGTGGTTAACGACCTGCCGCTGGGTCGTAACATCGACGAAATGCTGCGTATGGTTGACGCGCTGCAGTTCCACGAAGAGCACGGCGAAGTTTGCCCGGCGCAGTGGGAAAAAGGAAAAGAAGGTATGGCCGCTTCTCCGGAAGGCGTGGCTAAATACCTGACCGAGAACGTGTCCAGCCTGTAATCGGCCCATGTTCAGAAGAAGGCTCGCGCATGCGGGCCTTTTTTGTTTTCTTAACCCGTCAGACGCGTTTCTGACTTAAACCCGGGAAACGAACTGGAGGAGTGTCCTGTCGTTTTCTGTAACCGTTGATGTCGTCAGGAATGTCAGATAACCCATTGGAGCCAGAGCATTGGGTGAAGAAGATGGTAGTGATGAAGCATCAATAATGGCCAAATCCGCGAAGCCCAGAATGATTGCGGACAGGCGGAGAACTTTATAACCGACAGATAAAAATAGCATGACGTAGGCTTCTCATGGTCCGTAAACCAGCAGATAATGCCCCGTTCGGGTCGTTTAATGACCGTTTTCGCGACGCGTGTCTGAACGTTTACGGGTTCAAGTCACTGGCAGATGTGATACCGGGAATAGAGTGAGAGTATAGATATAGATAATGCTGGCAATAGATAAATACTCTCGATGAAGCATTCATATACTATTTGTCTGTTCACCGTAAACTTTCCGGCAAGGGATATATATCTTGTACCTGAGACTGGTATGTAATGCTTTTACATCGAGATAGACACTAATGGATAAATCGATACCAAACCTACAGGATTTAATTTACTTTGTGATTACAGGGAGATCATCAAGTATAACCGCAGCAAGTATTGAATCGGGTATTCCAGTTGCAACATTATCAAGAAGGATCTCAGCCCTGGAAAAAAGGGTTAATATCCAGCTATTCACCAGAACATCTCGAGGAATAGTTCTGACTGAAATTGGCAGACACTATCTTAAGTACGCGGATGCTATTATTAAAAACGCGACAGATCTGGAACGTGAGATGAAGGACTCACACAATTCTCTTTCCGGGGTATTACGCGTTTCTTTACCGGTGGATTTTGGTATATCTTTTATATCCCCGCTTATGAATAGATTTTCTACTTCCTATCCCAACATCAGATTTATTTTCGATACCACCCCTGTCAAAGTCAATATCACTGAAAGGCAAATAGATATATGCATTCGCATCGGTGACATTAGTGATATGTCTCTTATCGCCAGGCCTGTCGGTTTTCTATGTCGCAAACTATATGCCTCCCCTGCTTATCTGAGACAATATAAAACCCCTGAACATCCGGATGATCTTATTCACCATCAATGCATTCTGCCTTCATACATGAAAGAGCCGGAAAAATGGATTTTGTTCAGAGGAAATGATATTACCCGAATCAATGTCTCTGGCATTTACTCTGCAAACAATATATCCATGATGCTAAAACTCTCGGAGAATAATGGCGGAATTGCTGTTTTGACGCCTGAAATCATTCACCGAGAGCTGAGCTCCAGGGCTATCGTCCCCATTCTGGAAGAGTGGTCTTTTAAGCCTTTACCTGTATATATCATTACAGGCACCAGAAATATTTCAAAAAGCGCTCGTCTTTTCCTGGATTATATTAATAGCCAGCTTAGTGTAATCCTCAATAGTCACTGAGCCCTCTTACACAGCTATAGGGGGCGTGGTAGCACTCCCCCACAACCCGGTAAATCGATTAAAGTTGCTTTTAGTATAGAGTACCGTATGTCGAATATTCCGGTGCCCTAAATAATCCTGAATCAATCTGGTATCAGTTCCACGTTCAGCAAGTTTATATCCACATGAATGACGTAACATATGAGGATGAACTCTGAAACCTATGTTACTTTCAACGCCACATTTAGATATAATTTTCCAGGCCTGCGAACGCGAGATTGCTGCCCCTGAGGAAGTCGTAAATATGGCCTCAGATGTCACGCTGGTGGATGTCATTTTTTTCAAACTTAACCATTTACTTAAAGCATGACATTCATCTTCTGACAACGGATGATATACTGAAAAACCATTTTTAAGTCTTTTTACATAAATAACTCCTGATTGTATATCAACATCCGCCATCGTGAGAGCAAGAAGTTCACTTATTCTGAACCCATGGCGATATGCCATCAAAATCATACAGTAGTTCCTCTCTGCATTCATGCCCTTATTTGCAGAATCTAAAAGTAAGTTTATTTCATGCTCTGTGAGATATTTTCTTTTTTTCATATTAATACCCGGCATTGATTTATTATTTTCTTAGTTCACTTCAAAACATAAGGGATTCTATTTTATGTAAGCAGCAAGGTAAGTAAATAGACATTATTGATAATAAGGATTCCATTTATGGAAACGTAATGACGACGAGACTACGACTCTCCCATTCGCGGCGTCTAGGCCATTGCCGTAATAACAGCGGGAGTGATCATCTATGTCTGTCCTCAGAGATAGCCGGCCACCGCGCCAGCAGCCATCCCCGTCGCAATTTTTACCCGGATATTTATTTCCTGAGATTCCTTTCCCAGAACGATATGGCATCTCAGCGCACATAGCGCCAGACGTAAGACGGCACCCGGTCAAAAAACTGCCCCGTGACTAACTCCGCCCGCCGATGGTCGGCGGCCGATCGCAGGACCTCCCGCTGGCCCGACGGCAGCTTCCCCTCCATGTGTGCCACCACTAATTCCAGCGTTTCCTTACTGTGAATACGCCGCAGTTTACGAACCAGCTCCATCCTGCCCGGTAATTCTGCCTTCTCTCTCATACGCTGACCTCACCCCCACAGCCGCCAGAAAAACCACACGGCAAAACCACACCACGCGCACCATATCGCCTTGCGCAGCAGCGCTAACCCCCATTCTGGAAAAGAGCCGGACTCATTTTCACTCTTCATCCCGGTCCCCCTACAGCAACAACCGGTACAGTAAACATCCAACGCCATACCAGAACACCACGCAGAACATCGCGCACGCCAGCCACACTTTTCCCCTGAATGACAGTCCCATCCCACCTCTCCTCGCTCTTTTATCTTGTTCTTTCATCTTTGATCTTCTTTTTCAGATCCAGGATTTCATACCCGCAGCGGGGTCCCCCTGGTTTCTGCATTTGCGCAATGCGCCATGAAAACGTCATCTGCCGCCCCTGGTCTGACCGCTTCGACAGGTTTTGCCGGTAAGCCGCCACCGTCCTGTAACTGATATTCATCACTTTCGCCGATGTCTTCAGTCCCAGACCGTCTGCCTGTGTCACCAGACACTCCAGCTCATGTGGCGTCAGATTCACCTCGCGGGTCAGCATCAGCCCCTCGGTCACGGCCGGACTCATGACGGTATCCGGCCACGCGCCCCCAGCCATCCGCAGAGCCTGCCGTAGTACGCCCAGCGATTCCTGGCGCAGAACCACGACTGACGGACTGCGGTTCACGACCGCCTTCAGCAGAAGCGGGTCGGTCTGCGCCGTGCACACCATCACCCGACAGCGCCCCCCCTGGCACAGCCCCTGCAGTGCATCCAGCATCGCTATCCCTTCCTGCAGACTGCTCTGCTGATCCAGCAGTTCAGTGATAATCAGCACCCGGGCCTCCGGCTGACTGGCGCGCAACGCCACCAGCCGTTCGTACAGGGCACTCAGACTGGGCAGCAGTTCGCTGCAGGGTCGTCCTGCCGCCTCGTCAGCCAGATCGCACAGCACCATTCCGGTCAGGGCCAGACTGTCCATCACCAGAGTCCGGTCAAAAACCAGAAGAGGTTCAGGCATGCCGTCCCCCATAGCCCGGTGGTTGCAGGGCATACCAGTCCAGCGGACTGTTTCCGTCCTTCGGATTAAGGGAATAGACCTGGTCCTGGGGGCCGGTACTGATCTGCACCAGAATGTGACGGGCAGGCACCATGAGCATCACCGTCAGCGGCCGGTCCGTACGCGGTGTCGGCCTGTTATACCCGCCCCCAGACTGGAGGATCGCCAGCAGTGGCAGCAAGAGAGGTATCAGCCAGATAAAAAAAGATCTCATCGGTTATGCTCCGTCAGTGAGGGCAGATGATCCGGCAGGTCGGCCAGCTGCGCCGCCGCCACCTCAGGCCACAGCCATCCCTGGCAGGCATCAAGTCCCGAGCAGGCCACAACCTCCAGCAGTTCCTGAGTCTCAACGCCCTCAGCGATAAGCTGTGCTCCCTGAGCCCGCACAAGAGTGGCAAGTGAGCATAGAAACGAGGGCCCCTCCGGCAAGGCGGTCAGGTCCCGGAACAGGTGCCGGTCAAGCTTCACGCCCTCAAACACCCCGGACAACAGCCAGGTGAGTCCCGTGGTTCCAGCCCCAAAGTCATCCAGCCACAGCGGCGCCAGCGGCTGTAGGGCTGACAGAAGCGGGTCCTGCTCCGGCCGGTTATCCGGACTGAGGAAGCGTTCGCTGACCTCCAGGCGCAGCCAGGGCGCAAGCAGACTGGCCGACTCCGATACATCCGGATCGGCAAGGATCCGCAGAGCCAGAGTACGAGAGACATTAAGACTGACCGACAGGCGTCGGGTGGCACACCAGGGGGCCAGCAGCGTCAGGACTTCAAGCTGCCAGACCAGGATGCGTCGTTGTTCCGTCAGGGGGATCTGGGCAAAAAACATCTCCGGGGAGGCCGCCACCCCGCTGTCACGGTCGGCGATACGCGACAGCATCTCCAGGGCTATCAGGCTACCGTCAGGGGAAAAAATCGGTCCGAAGACCGGCGAAAGCTGCCAGACCCGGCCAAAGGCCGGAACGGTCAGCAGCAGTGATGACGTCACCATATCCGGTACCGGGATGCGGGTTATTACCATGTTGTTCTCTCCGCCGGTATTCTCCGGCGCTGGTGTATATACTGATATCAGCGATGTGGTCAGGTAGGGTTTCCCCCGGTGCCTGACCCGTTCTCTGGCTCCCTGGTGTGGCGCCGGAGAGATGGCGGTGACGGTTCCATCACCGCACTGTTGTTATTTTTTACGGCCCCGCTCTCCCGCCAGGAAAAATGTGACAGGACAGCAGGAGCATCAGAAGGTGTAGCGCAGGCCCAACTGAAGCGTGTGCAACTGAAGATGAGTGTGGCTTTTCCAGGTCGAGGTGATGATGCCGTTACTGGCCGTCCCCTCAGTGGTGACATCACCGGCGTTAGTGAACAGATATCCAGCATCAAGCGACAGAGCAGGCGTGAGAGCCCAGGCAACCCCGGCCCCCAAAGACCAGGCCATCTGAGTGTTGTTCTGACTGAAGGTGTCAGAGCTAAAAGATAGCCCGGCAGACGACTGACTCAGCGAAGCGGCATTTTTCAGCAATGCCACACCAACCCCGCCTGTGATATAGGGCGTGAATGGCGTCCCGGTGGTGTAATCGTAATAACCGTTCAGCATCAGTGTGCTGACCCGGGTCTTCTGTTGACGCTGTACTGATACGGGCAGGTTCTGAATGAATTTGCCACTATCGACCCAGCCACTGGTCATGGTAGTGTTCAGCGTGCTGTTCTGACTGACCTCTCCACCGGCAAGATATGCCAGTTCGAGGCGGACAGGCTGCTCCCAGTCGGTAGAAAACTCATACCCCATTGCAAAAGAAGGGGTAAAATTGGTTCTGTTGGCCGACGGAACATCGATCTCCCCGACGGTATTATTCAGTCCCCCGGCCAGCATGGAGCTGGACAGAGTATTTTCCGTTGAGCGCACCTGCGTGGCCCCGGCTTTTGCAGCAACATAAAATCCGGATGCACTGGCCATTCCGGTATGCCCGGCCAGAATAACGGCAATCCCCAGTATTAATTTATTCATCATTGAGTCCTCACAACCAGTTATTTCATTCCGTTCAGCATGCGGAGTCGGGGGTCGGTATTAAATTAATAACAACACAGACCATGACATAAAACCCCGTCAGAATAAGAATGCATTTAAATTTTCTCATTAAACAGCTTTCAAAGAATGCACATTAAAAATGTGAAATATCATGATAATTTTAAGTTTTAAAAACGCATTACTGGTAAATAAATGTCACACCAATAAGTGACTGCACATTACCAGCTATTACTTGCCCCCCGGTCAGGGCATAGTTTGCCTTTAACCCCAGGTCAACCGCAGATGCTCCGACAGTACCAAGGGATACATTACTGCCAGTAGAAAGCACCCCATTTGCATTGGAGATCTCTATTCCCACACCTTGAGCAGAAGACGAACTGGCTGTGTTTGAAAAAATATTATTACCTGTATTCGCAACTGCACCTGAAATATAATAAGAAAGTTTCTGGCTTTGTAAACAACTAACAGTGAGAGGAACTGGTGTCATACTACCAGGATAATCCGGCAAATTAACAATTACATTTCTGGATGAAACGTCACAACCACCAGTTGGCACGACTGTATTGTTATTTGCATATATATACCATGTCATAGAGGTATTACCTGATGAATGACCAGCTCCACTCCCTGTGCTATAATATGCTTGCTTAAATAAATTTAACACAGTAATCAGATCACCCTGTTTAATTGACGTTCCGGATACATTATTCCCGATCGGGGTTAAATACATCATTAGATTTAATGGTTGATACTGCCCCCAGGTATATTGAAAATAAGATGTGGGCGAAGAAAGTGGAAGATTATATGAAGTACCATAGTAACTCAATGTGCCATGAAATGAATTCAAAACACCAGAATATGACGAACCTGCCTCAATTCTTGCATAATCCCAGAAGTTAGCTGGATCGTCATTTCTGCAACTTATACTATCCCCAAGATTAACAACCAAAACCTGACCAGATGATAATTGAGGCGCCAGGTTAACATATACGTTAGCCGATCCCCCACCATCATATATAGGCCCTGCTGTTGTCATACAGGAAAATGCAAAGGTTTTCGCACTTAAAATAAATAAAAATATAAAAAAAAATAATTTCGAGCTTAATGTGATGTTTTTTATCAAATTCAACATTTATTCCACCTCTTCTTCAGGAATATGTATAGGTAACATTAACCACAGCCTGAATACTCCCCTGCGTGGCATTCCCGTTCACCGTAATCGCCCGTACCTGCAGCGGAAAACTCACTGTCTGCGCCGGATAGCTTACGGCCAGCTGCTTTGTCGCCCCATTCGGCAGGTTGGTTCCGGCATTGTCCGCCAGCTGCAGAGCGATGCTTCCCGCCCCGCCCTGGTTGGCATAGTAAAGTCCGGAGCTGTCCGCCGTCCCGCTGAACGTCGCTTTCACCTGCGAAGTCCCAACCGGACAGTTCGTCAGATCCAGACTGACCGACTGCCAGCCCGACGTCGAACCGGCAGAAACCAGATCAAAGGTAAATAAATTTCCCAGATCCACCGTGGTGGACGTCGTCGATACCGTACACGGCCGGGCCACCACCTTTCCGTTCACAGTAATGGTCACGTCGGCAGCCCGGGCCGGCACACCGCTGGCCAGCAGCAGGGCCGCCCCCAACAGACCACACCACCGGGATGCCGTTAAATTGTTCTTCATCTGCCGCTCCTCACTGAAACTCCAGTGTAAAATTTGCCGTTGCACTGACCGCACCGGCCACCACCGACGTCTGCGTTGCCATCATCCGGGCATAAAAACTCAGCGTGTTGGCCTGCCCTCCGCTCAGCGCCGACCAGTTCAGGTTCTGGGAGCTGGCGTTAATCGCCAGCGGATTTTTACCCGCATCCAGTATCTGGATCCCCAGTCCCGCCGCCGCCCCGCTGCCGCCATCAATTTTCAGCAGGGTCGCGTTATCCGGGTCCGCCGTCCCCGTAAACCCCACCTTCACCCCCGTGGCCGCCGCCCCGCAGGGTGACAGGGTGATACTGAACGGTACCGGGTACCAGGTGGTCTCTCCGGGTTTAAATAGCTGCTTCGCAGAGTTCGTCATCAGGTCCACGGTCTGATTCTGGGAGCCTGCAGCAACGCGGCACATGTTGTCCCGGACATAACCGGTAATGGTGATGGTGCTGTCAGCCGCCTGCACCGGCAGCCCGACGGTAATGGGGGACAGCAGCATCAGCGCCATTACTGTTCTTTTCATCATTGATCTGCTCCTCACCGGCATTCCGCCGTGACATCACTCAGGGCCTGTTTCTGACTGTCCGCCGGCAGTTTGTAAGCGACATGGCACTGCCCGTCTGCACTGTCATTCCATTTCGCCGTCAGCGTTCCCTCCTGCGCCAGCCCTGTCAGGTACACCTGTCCGCCGTCCGCCACGATGCTGCTGTTCTTCCCGTCCTCCGTGGACACCAGCGCACCAAACGGTACCGGTTTCCCGTTATGCATCAGCGTCATCAGCACCTTCATCCCCACCCGCGCCGTGAATTCCGCCCGCACTATCGCCCCGTGCGTCGGTACCACATTCGCCACGGCATCATCCAGGTCCACATTATCCGGCAGCGTGTTCGTATTCAGCGCAATCCGGTTCTCGCGATAATCCGAGGCATATGGCAGAACGGCATACCCCCGCCAGTCCGTTTTCACCCCGGACTGATTCTCCAGCGCCACATTCCCCGCCCCCGGCGCCTTCACCAGCACGGCGGTATCGTTCAGCGGCTGACTCAGCGTCACACCATCTGCGTGCGCCAACACCCCGCCACTCAGGCCATAGTAGAGCTGGTTAAAGCCGCTGCCCCGGCTGAAGCCCACATTACTGTTCGCCGACGCCCCGCGGTAACTTAGCGACGCTGACCCGGTACTGCCGCTGCTGCCGGCATTTCCCCCGCTCGCATACCCGCTCTGTACGCTGTAGCTCAGGTTGTTCCCCTCCAGCAGGGTGCCGTAAATCCCGGCCTGGTTGGTCATTCCACCTTTCAGGTCATCCGTCATGCTGTAACTGGCACTGGCGTTACGGAAGACAGACCGGCTGTCAGAACGCATCCACAGACTGAACGGCACGTTCACGTTCAGCGACAGCGTCTGGTCGTAGCCCCCGTTCATCTGCCAGGCATACTTCGACACCCCGTAGCCCAGTGTGTAGTTCACCCCGTAGACATCGCCGCTGTAGCCCGCCTGCAGTTGCACATCGTTACGGTCCGTCGCCCAGTAACTCTGGTGACTTCCGGTCAGATACAAGGTTGCCGTACGTCCCACCTGTTGGGACAGCGTCAGCTGTAACCGCCCGCGTTTGTTGTAGCGCAGATTGTAATAATCGGTATATTTCGGCACTACCTGGATGGCCTGATCCTCAGTAACCACCGTATACCCGCTCATCCGGTTGTACGCCGTATCTGCCAGGGTAAAATACCCCTGGGTCGAATACCGGTAACCAACCAGCTGAATGTTGGTGCCCAGCTCAGTCAGCGACTTGCTGTACAGGAAACGCAGGGACTGCCCCTGGCGGGAGCTGTCATCCGGGAGTGTGGCATTCGCCTGCGTGATATCCGCTGACACGGCCCCGAACACCCCCATGTTCTTACCCACGCCCAGGTTAAATGCCCGGTAGTTATCCGATAACTGAGTGCCGCCATATGCCGTCCAGCCATCATTCAACCCCCACAGTACTGTCCCCTGAGCGAAAGTCGGTGTGTCCTGTTGCTGATTACCGCTGCGGAACTGTCCCACCGTGGCGGCGTATTTAACCCGTCCTTCACGCTGCAGGACCGGCACAGAAGACCACGGCACGCTGAACACCTGCGTGGAGCCATTGGCTTCCTGCACGGTCACCTGCAAATCACCGCTGTTCCCCGCCGCATAAAGATCACCGATAGTGAACGGACCCGGCGGTACGGTGGTCTGGTAAATCTCATACCCGTTTTGTTTAATGCTGACCCGCGCCGTTCCCCTGGCGACACCATGAATAACCGGGGCGAACCCCCGCAGGCTGTCTGCCAGCATGTTATCGTCTGAAGCTATCTGCACACCGCGGAAGTTCAGCCCATCGAAAACATCTCCCGGGGTGTAGCTGTCCCCGAGCGTCAGCCGCGAGCGCCAGGACGCAATGTCACGCTCGGCATAAGTGTTCACATGCGTCCATTTATTCTGCGCCCCGGTGTTGCCACCGCTGCTGTAATTCCAGGTACTGTTGTCGCGAAACCGCCAGGCCCCAAGATTGAAACCACCATCCAGGCTCAGGTAGGCATAGTTGCTGTTTGTCCCCTGTGAGGTCACCGTGTTGCCATTGAAGCTGTAATTCAGCAGGGCGGCATTAATCCCGTTATCCCACAGTTCAGGCGGTACGGCGCCCCGCGCGCTGGCGGACATAAATGTCTGGGGAACGCTGACATACAACCGTTGCCGGCCGACATCAAAGCGTGTCGATGCATCCGCTATCAGCGTCGTCAGCGGTACACAGGCATCCGCCGCCAGGGCGGCTATCCCCGGAACCGCCGCCGTTTTCACCCCCATCGCCATTATCTGGCCCCGCGTCAGGCACGGCTCCAGGTGGCCGCCTTTCGCCGGTGCGCTGAACGTCACATCCCGGGTAGTGAAGTAACCGTCATTGATGTAGATATCCACCCGGTAACGTCCCGGTGGAGCCTCCAGTCCTTTTTCAAATGCCGACAGGTCAGCCACCGCCGACGGGTCATCAGACAGAAAGCGTGGGTTAAAATAACTGTCAGCGCGGACAGGCTCACAGCCTGCAGCCATCATCATCAGCACCAGAGGCGCTATCAGAAAACGAGGGGATCTCCCCGTCACTCCTGCGATTCTTCGTTGTTTTTTCATTCTTTCGCCCTGCGTACCTGCTGACTGTGTAGAATTCATCTTTCATGCCGGCCGGACCGTCTTACTGCATGATGCCCCGGGTCTTCGGCGTCAGCGCACCGTAATCATTAATGGTCTGGAATGTGATGTCCTGCCCGGCATCCGCCGGCAGCTTCACCGTACTCTCCCCTTTCGGGGCGACCATGGTGTTTCCCAGGATGCGTGTGCCTGCATTCAACTGAACCACTGTCAGAAAATAGGGAGTGGGGTTGATCACCGTCAGCACGCCCGCACTGCGGCGAAAGCGTAGCTGTTCCCATGCTTTATCCGGTGCGGGGTTCAGCCCCAGCGGCCGGTAAAACAGCTTGATACGGCTGGTGATAGCCAGTTGCAGGGTGTTAGCTTTCATCTGGCTTTTGTCCACAGATGGAATGGCTTTAACGTTGACCCAGAACAGGCTTTCCCGATCCGCAGGCAGACTGTGGTTTGTCGCGTCAATAATCCGCAGGGTGTTCTCTTTTTTACCCTGCATCACGAACAGGGGTGGCGTTATCACAAACCGACCATCTTTCTTCCCGTCACTGTTTTCCACCCATGACTGGATGAGAAAGGTGTTGCGGTCATCACTGTTGTTCACCCCCAGAGAAACCTGCTTCTGGTCTGCCTGATAAATCACCCGTGTTGCGCCCAACGCTACACCAGCCTGCGCCTGTGCCGAAACGGCCACCATCAGAGCGGCTGCGACTCCTGCCACTGTCCTGCGTATTGTCATTGTGATGTTCTCGTCCTGCTCTTTTAATCCGGACAGGCGGCGGCCCGAGCCATCCCCTGCGCCACTCACCGGTATCACCGGTCATTTATTCATATGTGAGATAAAACCATGCCTGGGCATTCGCCTGACCGCCGGTTACGACCCGCCCCGTCGCCCGGTATTTCGCCACCAGGTCAAGCGTCACGGGTCCCGCCTGTAGTTTCTGCCGGGTTGTTGGCACCGGACTGTTGACGGGAATAAGCACCCCCTGACGATCAAACAGCGCCACCCCCACGTTGGTGGCAATCCCCGGCCCCTCTCCGATGGAAAGCACATCCGGCTGTTTGCCATCACCCACTCCACGAAACTGAATAGCCACATAGCGGCTGACGTTCGTATTACAATTCAACAGCTGAATATGAAAAGGGACCGGATCAGTATCCTCACCAACCCGATGAAAACGGTTGCTGCTGACCTGTCCCATTGAAACCGTCAAAGTCCGGTCACCGGCCTGTACCTCGCAAGCGTCAGCAATGACTTCCCCCTGAAAACGCATCTGCCCACCAGGCAGATAAACATGCCAGCCTCTGGACATGGCGGTGGAAGAAGCCAGCAGTAACAGCAGTGCCATTCCGGCACTGTTTCGTAGCTTTAGCATCATTCACTCCCCCGACGAGTTGCGAAACGGGCACTCCCTTGCCCGGCATATTTTTCGCTGGATAAATTACTGGTACTGCACTTTGAAGTTTGCCTGGCCGTTGGCGTTACCTGCCGTCGCCGCGCCGGTCGCATAGTACTGGGCTTCAAACGGAATAAGGTTAGTGCCGGTGCTCAGCGTGGTGGTCGCGCTGAAGGTGTTACCATCCAGCCCCAGAGCAGCGCCGGTACGGTCAAGGATCTGGATACCTACGTTGGTGGCATTACCCGCTGCAGAGCTGTCCAGCGACAGCACCGTCGGGTTGGCGCTGTTAATGGCCACGCCGCTGAAGCCGACGGATGCCAGAGTGGAAACAGTAAGGTCGCAGTCATCCAGTTGGATATTGAACGGAACTTTGGAGCTGGTTTTACCGGCTGAGCCCAGAGTGCTGGATTTAACCTGTCCCATCTGGACGGTCTGGTTCACGGAGTTAGCGTCCACGGCACAGGCAGCGTTTACCACCGAACCAGTGAAGTGCACAGTACCGCCATTGACGATGTTTGTAGCCGCCTGCGCAGAAACTCCGGCGAAAGAAAGGGATGCCATCAGAGCGGAGAGCGCAATAATTTTTTTCATACTGTTTTCCTTGATTAAATTAACGTTTCATGAACATGAAATGCGTGACGGTCGCACTTCGTCCTGACAGCCTGTCAGAGTCCCCCGGACTTTTTTCGCAGCCCGTTTTACCCCTTCAGCTGGACCGCCATATTCCGTTCAGTTTTCACCCAACAATGAAACAGTTAGGACCAAACTGTTTACTGTTATTCCATGCTAAGGAATAGAAAAATTTAAAAATTAAATACTATTAAAAAGATAAAAATTTATTATTTAAGGAATAAAATGCTGACAAAATGGAATGAAATGGAAATGGACGGAGGTGCGATGATTTAAAGTCCGGAAAAACATGGCGAGATGTGGCTGAAATGTAAGGTCTGTGTAAATTCAGTGGAAATTTAATTTGTTAACATTCATATAGTTAAAGTTAGTTTCTGAAGAAATACTGAAATGACTATTGCAAAATTTTACAGTTCAATCCAGACTGTAGACAGTTTGGTCCTAATTGTTTACACCTCGCCTTTTTTTTATACGAAATATCAATCACTTATTCCTCCTTTTTTTCTTGTGTAAATCAATGTCAAGACGGTTTTCTCGCTCCCATAATCCGGTAAAACGCGCAGCATTGCTGGCCGTATAGCGGACCGTGTGGCGTATATTTCTGTGCCCGAGATAGTCCTGAATCAGCCGGGTATCAGTGCCCCGCTCTGCCAGTTCGTAACCACAGGCATGTCGCAGCATATGCGGGTGAGTGGCGGTATTCAGCCCGCTACGCTCGCCGCTATTGCGGACAATGCGCCACGCCTGCTGGCGCGACAGCGGCGTTCCACGAGTGGAGATAAACACGATTTCCGGCAGGATCGGCTTCTGCCAGGTCTCCCTGACCCGCATCCAGGCCTCCAGAGCCCGTCGTTCATCGGGCATCAGCGGGTGAACAGTGGAAAAGCCTTGTTTGAGGCGGCTCACGATAATGCGACCTCCCTGCAGATCAAGATCCCGGAACCGTAGTCCAAGAAGTTCACTGATGCGCAAACCATGACGGAAGGCCAGCAGTATAAGGCAGCAATCGCGGGCGCCGGTTTGCCCGCCGGAGACGGCCTGCATCATGTGGCTGACTTCACGCCAGGTTAGAAATTTACGTTTGCTCATGGAGCACCTCCGTGACGGTCGCTGACCGTCAGATAAAAAACATTAATAAAAACATGGAAATATCCATTCTGATACTGGACGGGGCGCATAATACACCAGACGGCGTATTTTTCAGGAAAGTATCCAGGCGCGGAGAACGGGTCAATGACCTGGACAGAAGAAAGGTCAGGCAGCAGGAGAAATTAGTCAGTAAAATGCTATTCCGTTTATTCAAGTATTTCGAACAATGCTTCCCAGGGACAAGCAAACTTGATACGCCCCCTTAAGGAGCGAATTTTTCTCTCCATGTCATGTCAATCCTGGCTTTTTCCTGGAGGTATTTTTGAGCGTATCCGGTGTGAGATGAAATGCATTGAAATCCCGCGATGCTATTAACCGCATCCGGTCTGAGCATCTGCCCCTGAAATACAAAACGCCTGATGATATTCATCAGGCGTTTTACAGGCAGAAAACTGTCAACCGATATCAGGACTAGCCACGGCAAAAATTAACATCAACACGGAAATATGTACGCCAGGTACGGGACCGTGAAGGCGCCGTTCTCCGCCGATAACGGTCACGATATTAACGATCCGCGCAAAGTTATCCGGCAAGGCTTGCTGCCCGTGCGCGAGATGGTCGCCCGCCGGATCCCGCTATTTGGCTCTCAGAACCGGGGCTAAGCCCGGCATATCGTTGATGCGTCATCAGATGGTCGCGCTACGCACTCCCCCGGAGTCTCGCCGGGGGAGTGCGCTAACCTGTCAGAGGCTAAAACGCGAAGCAGGAGCAGCCCATCACGCCCCGGAACGCCTGCTCGTCCGACACCGGCAGCGACGACTGACGGGCAATATCATGCTGATGACCGTGCGCGCCGCAGCTGCCGCAGCACTGGTGCATCTGGGCTATCGCCCCGACTTTCGCCGCCGCAGGGTCCCCAGTCCCACCGGCACCTCCAGCGCCAGCATTTTCGCCACCGGTGGCGTATGCTTAAGCGCCTCTTTGCCATAGCGATCGACAAAATATTCGCCCTGGAAAGCCATTCGGTGCTGCACCGCGATACCGCCGCCGAGCGCCTTCACGCGCTCAATATTCCGCTCGGTAATGGTCTCCGCATGGTCAAAGAACCAGTGCAGGCCGTTAAACGGAATATCGCGGTTCACCTTCTCAAAAACATCCAGCATCCGGCTGATGGATTCATCATAGGTGGCATGCAGGCGGAACGGCCAGCGGTGCTCCACCCGCTCCAGCTCATCGTCCATCCCTTCCGGCAGGTCAGGGCGCGATTGCAGGAAATCTTCAAAATCCGCCGCCGGGAAGACCAGCATTTCACCAGCGCCGTTGGCGCGGAAAAAATCGGTCCCCTGCCCCGGTTTCAGCATATCGGTCCAGCGTTCGAAATCATCCAGCTCCTGTTTTGGCCGCTGGGTAAACAGGTTATAGGCAATACGCACGGTCATCTGCTGTTGCGCATGCAGCTGTTCAATAATTTCATAATCTTTCGGATAGTTCTGGAAACCACCCCCGGCATCAATCGCGCTGGTAAGGCCAAGCCGGTTCAGCTCACGCATAAACTGGCGCGTCGAATTGACCTGCTGCTCCAGCGGCAGTTTCGGCCCTTTCGCCAGGGTCGCGTAGAGGATCATCGCGTTAGGTTTAGCGATCAGCATCCCGGTGGGGTTACCGCGGCCATCGCGCACCCACTGCGGAGACGGCGTGCGATCGGCCTGATCTTTCAGCGTCCGCAGCGCGTCCGCCAGCGACGGAACCCCCTCCCAGCGCAACTCGAGATTATAATTCAGCCCGCCGCGGATCAGGTGCAGGTGGGAATCGTTGAGACCGGGGATCACCGTATGGCCTTGCAGATCGACTATCTGCGTCCCCTGGGCAGCAAAACTCATGATCCGATCGCTGCTGCCGGTAGCGAGGATCTTGCCGTAGGCGATCGGCCTCATTGAGCAACGCCGCAAAAGATCTGGAAAAACAGTCCGTACAGCTAGGAGCTGGCTGGAGCCAGGGAAGAGCGGACCGGCGCAGATATGATTCTCGGCGCCATCAACAAACCACCACCTACGCCCTACGGTCGTTGAATATCGCCTGGCGTAGCGATAACGACGGCCTCGCCCAGCGCTGGTGGCGGGAGGCGATTCTCCACGACCCGTTTCTGAACCCGCTCTACGGCTAACGGCTAAACCAGACGCAGGCGGAAATAGCGGCCAGGCTCAGGACGCCATCATGCAACGCGCCGACGCCCTCTTTCACCTGCCACTCGCCAACGTCCAGCAGCGGCGAATCCTCGACAACCACTTCGCAGGCCTCGCCGCGGTTGATGGCGACCAGCACGCGCAGCTGCTTATACACGCGAACAAAGACCACCGCGTTCTCTTCGGCATAAATCACCTGACAGCCGCCGTATCGCAATGCCTTACTGGCTTTGCGCAGCTTCGCCATTCGCTGATACAGCCCCAGCAGCGCGGTATCCTGCAGGGCGGGATCCCACGGGAAGGGTTTACGACAGAAGGGATCGTTGTTGCCATCGACGCCCACTTCATCGCCGTAGTAGATGCACGGTACGCCCGGCCAGCAAAACAGCCACACGACCGCCAGCGGCAGGCGGGCGATATCTTTGCCCAGCAGCGACTTAAAGCGCGCGGTATCGTGGCTGTCGAGCTGGTTAAACATCCGCAGCTGCTGTTGATGCGACAGCCCGGCGCGATAGTTATCCATCCAGGCGACGCAGGTCTGCGCATCAATCTTCTGCGGGTCGTAAGAGATATCGGTATTGGCGAGGAACCCCCACAGCGGGAAGGTAAAACCGCGGTAGTTCATGGCGGCATCTTCAGCGTCCGCCTGGAGCCACTGGCGGGCGTCGCCAAAATGTTCGCCAAAGACAAAGGCGTCGGGCTGGGCCTGCTTCGCCGCTGCGGTAATACCGGCAATATGGCGCAGGTTGTTGCGCGCCCCGCCGCCTTCGCCCAGCATATGCACCACGTCCAGCCGCCAGCCGTCCATGCTCCACGGCGCCTTCAACCAGTGGCGGACAATGCTGTCTTCTCCGGCGTAGATTTCATTCACCAGGCTCGCGGACTGGTAATCCAGCTTAGGCAGACTGGCGTAGCCCAGCCAGCTATGCGCTTCCCCTTCTGGCGAGAGGGTAAACCAGTCGCGCCACGGCGAATCGGCATGGTGACACGCCCCGCTGCTGCTGCGCTGGTGGCGGTCGAACCAGGCGTGCGAATCGCCGGTATGGTTAAACACGCCGTCGAGGATCAGACGCATCCCTTCCCGCTGCGTATTGTGGCGCAGACGCAGCAGCGCGCCATCGCCGCCGAATTGCGGATCGACGCGGCGGTAATCTTCGGTATCGTATTTATGCACGCTGGGGGCGACAAATACCGGGTTCAGATAGAGCGCGGTCACGCCAAGCTGTTTGAGATACGGCAGCTTCTCGCTGATCCCATCCAGGTCGCCGCCGTAGAATGTCGACCCGCCCGCTTCGCCGGTTAACGGCTGATCCCACGATTTCCGCACGATGTCGTGCCCGGCGGCGTGATGATAATAGACCCGATCCTGCTCCGCTTCTCGCGGCTCGCTGCGCGCAAAACGGTCAGGGAAAATTTGATAAAAGACCTGATCGGCCACCCACTGCGGGCCGCTATCCGGTAGATCGACGGCGAACTGTTCCAGTCGCGCCGGCGGGAAACGGTTAAAGCCCTGCGGCGTAAACCAGCGCTGACGATCGGCCCACAGCAGCTTAAAACTGTAGCGCCGACGCGGCTGACCGCCTGCAAGATTGAGTTCGCCCCGCCACGCTACGACGCCCGGATACGGCTCCTGGCGCAGTCGGCGCATCGGCAGCGAGAGCTCTTCATTATCTTCTTCCGCACGCAACGTCACCAGCTGCGGCAGATTATCGCCGCTGAGCCATAAAGTGATAAAGAGTCGTTCCTGCTGCTCCTTGATAAACGGAGCCACAGGCAGGTGCCATGCCTTCAACATCGTCATTCCTCTCTCTTTAGAATGGGCACACCTTGCCACAGCCCACAGGCGTATGACTCATCATCACAGAAATTATTGGGGGAGGATAACGGGGGTGGAGAACGCGCCTGCCAAATCCGGCAGGCGCGGGGACGCGTTACTGCACCTGCGCCAGCTGACGGTCGCGGCGAGTTTTCAACTGCCAGCCAGCCAGCAGCAGCACAATCCAGGCGAAACCGACGTACAGCGAGATACGGGTATCCGGATGGTAGCCAATCAGCGCAATAATAAAGACGAGGAACACCAGGCCCACGGCGGTGGTGGTTATGCCGCCCGGCACTTTAAACTTCAGCGCTTTCGCCTCTTCCGGCGACAGACGACGGCGGAAAGCAATCTGCGACAGCAGGATCATTATCCACACCCAGACGGTGGCGAAAGTGGCCAGCGACGCAATCACCAGGAAGACGTTTTCCGGCATGATGTAGTTAAGATAGACCGCAAACAGCAGCGCAACGGTCATCACCATCACCGTCACCCACGGGATCCCGCGACGCGAGGTTTTGGCGAAAATCTTCGGCGCGCTGCCCTGCTCGGCCATCCCGTGCAGCATACGCCCGACGCCGAATACGTCGCTGTTAATCGCCGACAGCGAGGCGGTCAACACCACAAAGTTAAGGATACTGGCAGCAAACGCGATACCCATATGCTGGAAAGTCAGCACGAACGGGCTGCCGTCAGTACCCACCTGACTCCACGGATAAATGGACATAATCACGAACAGCGTGCCCACATAGAACACCAGGATGCGCATCGGAACCGAATTAATCGCGCGCGGAATGGATTTCTCCGGGTCTTTCGCCTCGCCGGCGGTGATGCCGATAATCTCTATCCCGCCGTAGGCGAACATCACCATCTGCAGCGACATGACCATTCCCAGCCAGCCGTTGCTGAAGAAGCCGCCATTGCTCCACAGATTATGGATGCCGGTAGGCTGCCCGCCGTTACCGATACCCCAGATAATGATGCCGAAACCGGCAATAATCATGATGATGATGGTGGCGACTTTAAAGAACGAGAACCAGAACTCCAGCTCGCCGAAAACCTTAACGCTCATCAGATTGACGGCGCAGATAACCAACACCACGCTGAGTACCCAGATCCAGTGCGGGACCGTCGGAAACCAGACGCCCATATAAATCCCGAACGCCGTCACGTCGGCAATCGCCACAATCAGAATTTCAAAACAGTAGGTCCAGCCGGTGATATAGCCCGCCAGCGGGCCGAGATAATCCTGCGCATAGCGCGAAAATGAGCTGGCGGCAGGGTTATGTACCGACATTTCGCCCAGCGCGCGCATAATGATATACGCGGCCACCCCGCCGATAATATAGGCCAGCAGGACGCTCGGGCCGGCCATTTTAATGGCGTCGGCTGAACCATAGAACAGGCCGGTACCAATCGCGGATCCCAGCGCCATAAAGCGGATATGCCGGGTACTTAGCCCGCGCTTAAGTTTGTTACTACTTTCCATCGTATTCCATGCCGTTTTTCTCTTCAGGTCTTCAGCGGAGCAAGCCCTAAAAGAGGATTACCTGAAAAACAAAAAACCACGGGACCCAAAGCCCCGTGGCTTAACACTGATTAAAACCGCCGCTTAATGCGCGCTGGAGGTCACCTGCCGTCCTGCCGCGCGGTCCCAGATCGCCGCCAGAACCATCATCACCGCGGTAGGCATCAGCCAGGCCAGACCCTGTTCAGCCAGCGGCAGACGCGAGGTCCAGGCCGGTAACATGTCGGCGAACGCCGACGATTTAATACCGTCGATGATACCAAACATCAGGCTGATAAACATGGCCGGCGCAATGACGCGGGACGAATTATGCCACCAGTTGCGGGTAAAGCTTAAGACCACCAGGGCGATACAAGGCGGATAGATAGCCGTCAATACCGGAATCGAAATCTGAATCAGATGGCTCAGACCGAGATTGGAGACCGCCATCGAGAAAATACCGAGGATAAACACCAGCGTACGATAGGATAACGGCAGGTACTGCGCAAAGAACTCTGCGCAAGCGCAGGTCAGGCCCACCGCGGTCACCAGACAAGCGATGAAAATCAGCGCCGCCAGCATAAAGCTCCCCGCGCCACCGAAGGTGTGCTGGACATAGGCATGCAGAATCGCCGCGCCGTTGGCGGATTGCTCCACCAGCGTTGCGCTATCAGACCCGAGGCGGAACAGCGCCAGATACAGCAGCGTCAGCCCTACGCCGGCCATCAGCCCGGCCCAGACGGTGTAGCGAGTCAGCAGGCGCGCTTCACTTACGCCGCGGGAACGCGCGGCGTTAACAATGACGATACCGAAGACCATTGCGCCAAGCGTATCCATGGTCAGATAGCCGTTGACGAAGCCGTTAGAGAACGGCGCGGTGCGGTAAGCTTCCAGCGCATTGCTGATTGGGCCAGCAGGCCAGATCATTGCCGCCACGGACAAAATGATCAGGGCGATAATTTTCAACGGAGCAAGGAAATTGCCCACCGTATCCAGCAGTTTGCCCGGATAGAGCGAGACGAGGATGACCAGCGCGAAGTAGATCACGCTGTAAATCATCAGCGGCATCTCGCCATCGCCGGTCAGCGGGGCAATCCCGACTTCAAAAGAGACCGTTGCGGTACGCGGCGTCGCAAACAGCGGGCCAACGGCCAGATAGCAGACCACGGCCAGCAGGATGCCGGCCACTTTGCCGATCGGCGTACTCAGGCTTTCCACGCCACCGCCGACTTTCGCCAGCGCCACCACCGTCAGCACCGGTAAACCCACGGCGGTAATCAGAAAGCCAATAGCGGCGGTCCAGACGTGTTCACCAGCCTGTAAACCGACCATCGGAGGGAAGATAATGTTGCCTGCGCCAACGAACAACGCGAAGGTCATAAAGCCCAACGCGATAATGTCGCGAGATTTTAACTGATGGGTCATAAATTCATTACTGCCTGTGGATGTGGTGTTGTTAACAAACGGAAAAAAACCGTGTCTTCCCCTGAGGGAGGATACCGCGGTGGTTGCCGGAAAAATCAGCGGGATATGCTCCCGAATACGCGTGGGAAAGAATTGTTTTTTGAATTACCACGCAAAAACAGTCTGTCTGCGACAGCATGGGGGGCAATTTAAACGCTTATAACGTTTTAATGCAAGGCGGGATCGCAAAAGCAGATGATTATGCTAAGTCTACTTTAAGGAGTGGGATTATTGACCATATCATAGGAAAACCTCCGGCTAATCATGCGAACAAAAAAGCAGCGGACGTTCATTAATTACGCGGCTAAAAAGTGACGACAAACGAAAATGACCAGCCGAAGCTGGTCATTGGCAAGTCATGTTGACAACGGCGCGCTCAGGCGCTTTTTTTGGCAATTAAACGTTCCGGGAGTAAGAAGCTAAACCGCGTCCCCTGGCCTACCGTACTCTCAATTTCCAGGCGACTATCGTGATGATTCACCGCATGTTTCACGATGGCCAGCCCAAGGCCGCTGCCGCCGGTTTGCCGCGAACGCGCCTTATCCACGCGATAAAATCGCTCGGTCAGACGCGGAATATGCTCAGGCGCAATCCCCGGACCATTATCCTCAACGCTGAACAACGCGCCATGCGGCGCCCGCTGCCAACTGACGGTAATCTCCGTCCCCGCAGGCGTATGGTTGATCGCGTTATACACCAGATTGGACACCGCGCTGCGCAGTTGCTCTTCGTTACCCAGTACCAGCAACGTCTCATCGACGTGGAAGTGGATCGTCTGCTTCTGCTGGCTGAGCGTCTGCGCTTCTCGCTCCACCACCCGCAGCATCATCGGCACGTCGATTTTGTCATTCATGACCAGCGTCGGCGCCGCTTCAATCCGCGACAGCGTCAGCAGCTGTTTGACTAAGCCCTCCATGCGCTGGGTTTGTTCGCGCATCGTATGCAGCGCTTTTTCGCGCGTCGTCCCTTCCAGCTCCTGCTCCTGCATCATCTCCAGATAACCCTGCAGCACCGTTAACGGCGTGCGCAGCTCGTGGCTGACGTTGGCAAAAAAGTTGCGCCGCGCGCCTTCCAGCTGATGCATCTGCGTCACATCGCGCGCCACCATCAGCCACTGTTTGTCGCTGTAGGACATCACGCGGATCTCCAGATGACGGGAAGTATTGAGGATCAGATTGAGCGGTTTTGAGAAATTCCTGTTTTTGAGGTAGTTAGCAAATTCAGGATAGCGCAGAAGATTGAGAATATTTTGGCCGCTGTCGTCCGGCCAGCGCAGATTCAGGATCTGCTGAGCCAGGCCATTACACCAGAAAATAGCCCCCTCTTCCGTCGTCAGCACCACCGCATCGGGCAAAGATTCCGCCCCGCTACGAAAGCGTTTGATCAGATTGCCCAGCTCGCGTCGGCGCTTTTTATTGCGCATCTGCATCTGGTGAAGGCCGTAGAGCAGCGGTTCCCAGCTGCCTCGCCCCGGCGGCGGCGTCATGCTACGGTCGACCCATAGCCACCATGAAAGACGTAATAAATTCCAGAAATGCCAGATGAGAAGTCCGGTGACTGCCGCCAGCAAAAACCACGGCAGATAACCCACTACCGCCCCGAGAATCAGGGCCGGGATACAACATAAGAAAAGCTCAAGCGCCAGCCTTTTCCATGACAGCCGTTCCAGCACGGTTCACACTCCTGTCGAGATTCAGAAACGGGCGGAGAAACGATATCCCGTGCCGCGGACCGTCTGTACCATCCGGTCATGTCCGCTATGTTCCAGCGCTTTGCGCAGACGACGAATATGCACATCCACCGTTCTGTCTTCTACATACACATTGGTCCCCCAGACGTGATTCAGCAGCTGTTCGCGGCTGTAGACGCGTTCCGGGTGAGTCATAAAGAAGTGTAATAATTTAAACTCCGTCGGCCCCATGTCCAGCGGACTTTCACCGGTCATCACGCGGTGGGAGGAAGGATCAAGGCTAAGCCCTTGCATTTCAATCACTTCTTCCACTGCCATCGGCGAAATACGGCGCATCACCGCTTTGATACGCGCCACCAGTTCTTTCGGTGAAAAAGGCTTGGTGATGTAATCATCGGCGCCGGTTTCCAGACCACGCACGCGATCCTCTTCTTCGCCGCGCGCGGTGAGCATGACCACCGGAATATCGCGGGTCATCGCCTCACGCTTCAGCAGCTTGATAAACTGCAGACCCGATCCGCCCGGCAGCATCCAGTCGAGGAGAATCAAATCAGGCCAGGGTTCATTGAGTTGACTCACCGCACTGTCATAATCTTCCGCCTCGACGGGCTGAAAGCCGTTTTGCTCCAGAACAAAGCAGACCATTTCGCGGATCGGAGCTTCATCTTCAACGACCAGAATTCTTCTCGCCATTATTTACCCTGTATTTTTTAGCCATCAGTATAGAGTGCGGCGCCATTATGCGTCAGTTTTGTGACAGATTTATGAAGAAAATGACCGTCATATGATAGCGGATTTTGAATAATGACAAGGAGTAACAATCGATCCTGCCGGTGTTTAGAGGGCAACCTGCGGGATGACAGGTATATAATGCGCCAATGCTTTTTCGCCAGGGAATACTTATGCGCATCATCCACACCTCTGACTGGCATCTTGGCCAGAACTTTTACAGCAAGAGTCGCGCCGCCGAACACTCGGCCTTTCTCGACTGGCTGTTGACCAGCGCGCAGGCGCACGAGGTCGATGCCATTATTGTCGCCGGCGACATCTTTGATACCGGCTCGCCGCCAAGCTACGCCCGCGAGCTGTATAACCGCTTTGTGGTTCAGCTACAGCAGACCGGCTGCCAGCTGGTGGTACTGGCGGGCAACCACGATTCGGTGGCGACGCTGAATGAATCCCGCGATATTCTGGCCTTTCTGAAAACCACGGTGGTAGCCAGCGCCGGCCATGCCCCCTTTATTCTGCCGCAGCGCGACGGCACGCCCGGCGCCATATTTTGCCCGGTCCCCTTCCTGCGCCCGCGTGAACTGGTCACCAGCCAGGCCGGCCACTCCAGCGGCGAAAAGCAGCAGCTGCTGTTAAGCGCCATCAGCGACTATTATCAGCAGCAGTATGAAGCGGCCTGCGCCCTGCGCGGCGATCGTCCGCTGCCGATCGTCGCTAGCGGCCACCTGACCACCGTCGGCGCCAGCAAAAGCGATGCGGTGCGCGATATCTACATCGGCACGCTGGAGGCGTTTCCCGCCAGCCATTTCCCGCCCGTTGATTATATTGCCCTCGGCCATATTCACCGGGCGCAGAAAATCGGCGGCAGCGAACATATTCGCTACAGCGGCTCGCCTATCGCCCTCAGCTTTGACGAGACGGGAAAAAGCAAAAGCGTCAATCTGGTGACCTTCAGCGACGGGCATCTGAGCGAGGTCCATCCTCTGACGGTGCCGGTAACGCAGCCGCTGGCGGTGCTGAAAGGCGATTTCGCCAGCATCAGCGAACAGCTCACCCAGTGGCGGGATGCGCCGCAGGAGCCGGTCGTCTGGCTGGACATCGAAATTACCAGTGACGAATATCTCCATGATATTCAGCGCAAAATTCAGGCTCAGACCGAAGATCTGCCGGTGGAAGTGCTGCTGGTTCGCCGTAGCCGCGCCCAACGTGAACGCATCCTGGCGGGAGAGCGGCGGGAAACGCTGAGCGAACTGCGGGTCGAGGAAGTGTTTGAACGCCGTCTGGCGCAGGAAACGCTGGAAGAGGCGCAGCAGCTGCGTCTGAAGCAGTTATTCAACGAAACGCTGCATAGTCTGAATGGTGAGGAGCACCTGTGAAAATTCTGAGTTTGCGCCTGAAAAATATCAACTCGTTAAAAGGCGAATGGAAAATCGACTTCACCGCCGAACCGTTCGCCAGCAACGGGCTGTTTGCCATCACCGGCCCCACCGGCGCCGGGAAAACCACGCTGCTGGACGCTATCTGCCTCGCGCTGTATCACGAAACGCCCCGTCTGAGCAGCGTATCGCAATCGCAAAACGATCTGATGACCCGCGATACCGCCGAGTGCCTGGCGGAAGTGGAATTTGAGGTCAAAGGGACGGCCTATCGCGCCTTCTGGAGCCAGAATCGCGCCCGCAATCAGCCGGAGGGCAACCTGCAGGCCCCGCGCGTTGAGCTGGCCCGCTGCGACGACGGGCAGATCCTCGCCGATAAAGTCAAAGATAAGCTCGAACTTACCGCCTCGCTCACTGGACTGGATTACGGCCGCTTTACCCGCTCAATGCTGCTTTCCCAGGGTCAGTTCGCCGCGTTCCTCAACGCCAAACCGAAAGAACGCGCTGAGCTGCTGGAAGAGCTGACCGGCACCGAAATATACGGCCAGATATCCGCACAGGTGTTTGAAAAACATAAGCTCGCCCGCAACGAACTGGAGAAACTTCAGGCTCAGGCCTCCGGCGTTGTGCTGCTGAGCGATGAGCAGCAGCAGGCCCTACAGCAAAGTTTGCAAGCGCTTACTGATGAAGAACGCCTACAGCTTACGGAGCAAGCCCGCCTGCAGGCGACGCAGCAGTGGCTGCTGCGTCAGCAAGAGCTGAGCGCGGAAGCCTCGCAATCTCAGGTCCGGTTACAGGACGCACAGCAGGCGCTGGAACAGGCCCAGCCGCAGCTTGCCGCGCTGCTCAACGCCCAGCCGGCAGAGCAGCTTCGCCCGCTGTGGACCCGACAGCAGGAGCAAACCGCCGCGCTGGCGCAAACCCACCGCCAGGTGGAGAAAGTAAATACTCGCTTACAGGACAGACTGCGGCTGCGCGCCGGGATACGTCTTGCCGCCAGCCAGCAGATGGCGCGCTTACAGGATGCCCATCACGCCCTCAACCTGTGGCTTAAAGAGCACGATCGCTATCGCCAGTGGGCCAACGCGCTGGCGGGCTGGCGGGCCGCTTTCCAGCAGCAGGCGCGCGATGAACAGCAGCACAACGTCGTACAACAGAGCCTGACGGAAACCATCCGCCAGCTGGCGGAGCTGCCGCCTGCAACGCTGATGCTGGATGCCGACCAGGTCGCCGCCAGCCTGGCACAACATACCGCCGCCCGTCCGCTGCGCCAGCAGCTTTCGACGCTGCATAGCCGCCTGTTGCCGCTTCGCCAGCGCCAGCAGCAGCTGCAAACCACGGAGCAGGCCCGTCGCGAGGAACAGGAAAAGCTGGAAACAACCCTGGCCCAGCGCCGCCTGGCATACAAAGAAAAACATCAGCAATTCAGCGATGTGAAGACTATCTGTGAGCTGGAAGCGCGCATTGTCGGGCTGGAAGAAGAGCGCGCTCGCCTGCAGCCCGGCGCCCCTTGTCCGCTCTGTGGTTCCAGCGAACACCCGGCCGTCGCGCAATACCGGGCGCTGGAGCCCGGCGTGAATCAGGCCCGCCGGGATAGCCTTGAACGTGAAGTCAAACAGCTGGCGGAAGAAGGCGCCCAGCTACGCGGCCAGCTTGAGGCGCTGCTTAAACAACAGGTTAAAGAGAAAGAGGAGCTGGACTCACTCCTCCAGCAGGAGCAAGCGCTCACCTCGCAGTGGCAGACAACCGTCAGCGGACTGCATTGCGACCTGCAGCCGCAGGATGATATTCCCGGCTGGCTGGCGTCCCAGCAAGAGAACGAACAGCAGTTGTACCAGCACCAGCAGCGGCTGGCCTGGCAGGCCCAGCAGCAGGCGGGCGAGCAACAGCTGCGGCAACTCCGACAGGAACAGGAACAGCGTCGCACGCAGCTGGAGGCGGAACTCTCGCCCTTCGCGCTCAGCGTTCCGCAGGCCGATCGGACGGCGGAGTGGCTGGAGCAGCGGGAAGCGGAAACCCGCTTGTGGCAGGAAAAGCAGAACCAATTCGTCGCCCTTCAGGAGCCGTTGCAACAGCTGACGCCGCTGCTGGAAACGCTTCCGGAGACAGCGCCGGAACTCCTGTCGACGGACGAGGTAGCCTCCCCGGCGCCGCTGGCGGGCTGGCGTCAGGTGCATGACGACTGCCTGGCACTGCACAGCCAGTGGCGGACGCTGAGCCAACAGGAAAGCCAGCAGCAGGAAGCGCTGCACGAGACGCACGCTCAGTTCGCTGGCGCACTCTCCCGCAGTCCGTTTGCCGACCAGCAGGCCTTTCTCGCCGCTCTGCTCGATGAAGAGACGCGCCAGCGGCTGGAGCAGCTCAAACAGACGCTGGAAAATGCCTTACAGCAAAATAATGCCCTGGCGCTGCGCGCCCGCGATGCGCTCACCCGGCATCAACAACAGCCGCCGGCCGATGTCGACCTCACCCTCCCGCTGGAACAGGTCCAGGCTCGTCTGCTCCAGCTGGCGCCGCAGCTGCGAGAAAACAGCGCCCGCCAGGGAGAACTCCACCAGCAGCTGAAACACAACGCCGTGAACCAACAACGCCAGCAAACATTGCAGCAGGAGATCGCGCTTGCCGGGCAGCAGCTCGAAGACTGGGCATGGCTTAATGCGCTGATCGGTTCTAAAGAAGGAGATAAGTTCCGTAAATTCGCCCAGGGGCTAACGCTGGATAACCTGGTCTGGCTGGCGAACCATCAGCTGAATCGCCTGCACGGGCGCTATCAACTCCAGCGCAAGGCCAGCGAGGCGCTGGAGCTGGAAGTGGTTGATACCTGGCAGGCGGATGCGGTACGCGATACCCGCACCCTCTCCGGCGGTGAAAGCTTCCTGGTCAGTCTCGCGCTGGCGCTGGCGCTGTCCGATCTGGTGAGCCACAAAACGCGCATTGATTCGCTGTTCCTTGATGAAGGGTTCGGCACGCTCGATAGCGAAACGCTGGATACGGCGCTGGATGCGCTCGACGCTCTCAATGCCAGCGGTAAGGTGATCGGCGTGATAAGCCACGTTGAAGCCATGAAAGAGCGCATTCCGGTGCAGATCAAAGTTAAGAAAATCAACGGGCTTGGCTACAGCCGGCTGGATAAAGCATTCTCCGTGGAGTAAGACCGGAGCCCTCTCCCTGCGGGGAGAGGGCCTGGGCCGCTTAATATGCTACAGCGGCCACAGCCAGGCCGCGCCGCGCACGCCGCTGGAGTCGCCGTGTACGGCTTTTCGAATCGGCGTCTCGCACTCCCCGCCGAATACCCATGATTTCACCAGCTCAGGCACCGTCTGGTAGAGACGTTCGACGTTGCTCATCCCACCGCCGAGGACAATCACATCCGGATCGAGGATGTTGACCACGTGGGCCAACGACTTTGCCAGACGCCTCTCATAACGCTTTAACGCCTGCTCGGCCAGCGGGTCCTGCGCGCCGACTCGCTGCATAATCGCATTGCCCGTTAGCGACTGGCCGCTCAAACGCTGGTAATCGGTGGCAAAACCGGTCCCGGAGATAAAGGTTTCAATACATCCCTGCTTACCGCAATAGCACGGCACTTCGGCGCGATAGCGCAGTTCATCATCATCCATCCACGGTAGCGGGTTGTGACCCCACTCCCCCGCGGTGCCGTTGCCGCCAATATGGGAACGACCCTGTATCGCCACGCCGGCCCCGCATCCGGTGCCGATAATCACCGCAAACACGGTCTGCGCCCCGGCGGCGGCACCGTCTACCGCTTCGGAAACCGCCAGGCAGTTGGCATCATTTGCCAGGCGTACTTCGCGGTTTAAGCGCTGGCTCAGGTCTTTGTCAAACGGCTGACCGTTGAGCCAGGTGGAGTTGGCATTTTTCACGACCCCGGTATAGGTCGAAATCGACCCCGGGATCCCGACGCCAACGCTGCCGCGCTGCCCGGTCGCCTGCTCGGCCATCTCCACCAGCGTGGCGATATTCTCGATCGTTTGCCGATAATCCTCGCGTGGAGTCGGCAAACGGTGGCGAAATAACTGTTCTCCATGGTCACTCAGGGCAATGACTTCCGTTTTCGTGCCGCCCAAATCGATACCAATACGCACTGTAAGCTCCTCTCCCCGATTAACAATGCAAGCATAGCGACAATTCGCTATTATGCCCGCTGGATTTAACGATAACGCCGTGGAAATTATCATGCTGTGGTTCAAAAATTTAATGGTTTACCGTCTCAGCCGCGACATTTCATTGCGTGCCGAGGAGATGGAAAAACAGCTGGCCGGGCTGACATTTACCCCTTGCGGTAGCCAGGATATGGCGAAGACCGGCTGGGTATCGCCAATGGGATCGCACAGCGATGCGCTGACGCATACCGCAAATGGCCAGATCGTTATCTGCGCACGCAAAGAAGAGAAGATCCTGCCGTCACCGGTTATCAAACAGGCGCTGGAAGCCAAGATCCTCAAGCTGGAAGCCGATCAGGGCCGTAAGCTGAAAAAAACCGAGAAAGATTCGCTGAAAGACGAAGTGCTGCATTCTCTGCTGCCCCGTGCTTTTAGCCGCTTCAGCCAGACCATGATGTGGATCGATACCGTCAACGGGCTGATCATGGTGGATTGTGCCAGCGCGAAGAAAGCGGAAGATACGCTGGCGCTGCTGCGTAAAACATTAGGATCGCTGCCGGTCGTTCCGCTGGCGCTGGAAAACCCGATCGAGCTGACGCTCACCGAATGGGTCCGCTCCGGGTCCGTCGCTCAGGGCTTCCAGCTGCTGGATGAAGCTGAACTGAAGGCCATGCTGGAAGATGGCGGCGTCATTCGGGCGAAGAAACAGGATCTGGTCAGCGATGAAATCGCCGTACATATTGAAGCGGGCAAAGTGGTCACTAAGCTGGCCCTCGACTGGCAGCAGCGTATTCAGTTCCTGATGTGCGAAGATGGTTCGATCAAGCGCCTGAAGTTCTGCGACGAACTGCGTGACCAGAATGAAGATATTGACCGGGAAGATTTCGCTCAGCGTTTTGACGCCGACTTTATTCTGATGACCGGCGAACTGGCGGCGTTGATTCAGAATCTGGTAGAAGCTCTGGGTGGCGAAGCGCAGCGCTAATCAGCGCCCGACAAAGCGGGCAAAACGCCTTCCTGCCGCGGCAGGAAGGCGTTGAATCACAGATAGCGGCACAGATAAGAGGTTGGCTCAGCCACCTGCAGATGAAACTCGCTATTGCCTGGTACATTGAATACTTCACCGGCGGCATACACTTTCCACTCGGTCTCCCCCGGCAGCAGCACATTCAGCGCACCGCTCACCACCGTCATCTCTTCCGGCTGCGCGGTACCAAAGGTATATTCCCCTTCTGCCATCACCCCGACGCTCGCGCGACCGATGCTGCTGCTGGTGAAGCCAATAGATTTCACTTTTCCGTCGAAGTATTCATTGCTTTGAAGCATAAACAAGCCCTTATGATCTTTTGTTGAAGCCTCAATATAGGGGGCGCTCCTTGCCCCTGTCACGCAAAATTACGCTATCGGACCATGTTAAACTAATAGTTCTGCAGCCAGCCGGGAAACCAGCACATTTGACAGCAGAACCGGCACATCCAGCGCTTTTTGCAATACGTCGCGATGATGCTGGTGGTAACCCAGGCAGTCCAGCACCAGCACATCGGCGCCCTGCTCCAGCAGCGCCCGTCCGGCGCGTAATAAATCGCTATCGCTGATCGGGTTGGCTAACGCATAGTAAGGCGCGTGTTCTAACGACAGCCATTTTTGCTGCTGCATGGGCAGCACCTCCTCAACGGGAACGATAACCCCGACCTGATGCCCGTCTACAATCGACGCCACCAGCGGCGGAATAATCCGCTGTGGTTCCAGTAAAATAGCCTTGCGCGCCGTGAGGCCGCTGAGCATTTCGGAACTCAAAAACAGAATGACATCATATTCTTGCCTGTCGAGCATCGCGATAATATGCTTTAAATCACGCTCGACCTTCTGGCGCGAAACCTCGACCGGCAGGTTATCATTCAATAACGTCAGCAGGCATTCATCGCCGGAATCAAGGGCATAATCTTCCATAACGTCTTCACGCGTCATTTTGCCTAACAGGCTAATATGAGTGATCTGCTCTTCCCTGATATGTTCGGTTAAAAGCGGCAAAACTTCCGCCACCGGTACCACACCAACGGTTAAAATCGCCATCGTTGTACTCATATCACGTACCTTTTCACTACCACTGCTTCAGCACAGGCTTACTACATACGACATCCGCCCCCCTGTTGACTAAAAATCAACCGTCCAGAAGCGTAGCAGCTTAGCGCCGCCGTTGAATGTAAAGATTAATATAGCCTCAAGCACTGCCTGAAAAATCCGTACGTTAGGGAATCATCAGCAGCGCTGATGAATGAAAAATGTGATGGAGGCCCGGTATTCCTCTGCGCAAAGGGCATTCCGGGCGGGCGAGATTATGATTTATCCGGGTCTTCGTAGCGCTGTTTAGCATCCAGCGCTTCCTGTTCCGTAGGGTGTTCACTGATCAGTGAATCGGCAGTCGGGAAATCGGCGCGCAGCTGGTACCAGGTCTCCCCCTGGCCTGCGGGACCTTTCACAACGGCAACGATACGCGCTTCTCTCGGATAGGGAGGTTGGGTGGGCATAGCTCTTCCTTCTTCGGCCATCAGAGCTATTAAGTATAGGAGCCCCTGCGCCCTTTACCGTCAGTAAAGTCTTAACTCGCAGCGCGGGACAGCGTCCCTTACTCTCTTGCAGCCTCAGCGCACTGCGCTTCTTGCGGCGCGAAGACATTCTGCAACGTCGCCAGAATTTGCCCGACGACGTCATCCGGTGTCGCAGTGGCATCGATAATATGATGCGCGGTGGCGCGATACAGCGCTTCTCGCTGCGCCAGCACTTCGCCGACTTCATCGCGCACCGGTTTGCCGGTCAGCGTCGGACGCTGCTCGGTTTTCGGATACGCTTCAAGACGGTCAATCAGGGCCGCAACCGGCACCTGCAGGTAAATCACCACGCCGTTTTCGCGCATGAACTGGCGGTTACCTTCAGCCAGAATAATACCGCCGCCGGTCGCCACCACCGTTTGCGGCAGCGTGGCCGCTTCCAGCGCCTCTGACTCCAGCTCGCGAAAACGCGCCCAGCCCTCCTGCTCAACAATGGTCGCGACCGTACGCTGCTCACGCTCCTGCAGCGCATGATCGGTATCGGTGAACTGGTAATGACGCGCCCGCGCCAGCGCATGGCCGATTGTCGTTTTACCGCAGCCGCGCGGCCCGATGAGAAAGATTGGCAATGTCATTACCGAAGACCCCCTGGTTCCGCATATCGCGGGAAAATGAATACGAATAGTAAGCAATGGTGCCTGCAAAATCGCCGGCAATAATCGTAAAAAAAACGTTACATTAATATGAAAAATCCACGCCACTACAGATAGCAAAAGGATTTATCGCGTAAACCTATCATTGCATTAAGTGTTATTCCAGATTTACTTATTCAACAAGGTTATTTTTCAGCCGCCGGCTGGCGTAAACGGTAACACATTTATGCATAGCTTTACGCATCAACATATTTACAACATGGTACGTTCAGCCGCACTCTGACGTTAAATGACCAGTATGACAGAGGAAAGTACCATGCAATCTGAAGAACAACGCCTTATTGATGGACTGTTTTCCCGCCTGAAAGAGGCCGGGACGCAGAGCGCTTCGCGCGATGCCAGCGCCGAGGAGCGGATTGCGCAACACATGAAAGAGCAGCCCGCCGCGCCCTATTATATGGCGCAAACGATACTGATCCAGGAAGCCGCCATCAAGCAGCTCAACGATCGTATCCAGGCGCTGGAAAGCCAGGTAACGCAGCTCCAGGCGGCAAAACCGAGCAGCGGTGGGTTCCTCTCCGGCCTGTTTGGCGGCGGTCAGACCCGCGGATCCGACCCCATTCCCGGGGCCGAACAATATGGCCGCCCGCAGGCCAGCGCGCAACCGCAGTATGCGCCGCAAGCGCCGCAGCAGAACTATGCGCCACAGGCGGCGCGCAGCGGCGGCGGCTTTATGGCCGGGGCGCTACAAACGGCGGCAGGCGTGGCAGGCGGCGTGGTGCTGGGCAATATGCTGACCAATATGTTCAGCGGCTCGCATCCGCAGGAGATCGTCAATATTATTGAAGAAAAACCGCAGCCCGACCTCAGTCAGACGCAGGAGTTGTCCGGCGCCGACGATCCGTTCCGTCAGGACGATAATCAGTTCCTCGCGGATAATAACACCTGGAACTCTGACTTCGACGCCGGTATGGGTAACGACGACGATTTCGGCGGCGATGACGACAGCTGGGTTTAACCCTGCTGGCGTTTCGTCTCTGACAGCCACTTCTCCAGCGCGGCGGCAAATTGTTGCCGGTCGCGCTGCGACAAACTATCCGGGCCGCCGGTTTGTACGCCGCTGGCCCGCATCGTTTCCATAAAATCGCGCATCGTCAGACGTTCGCGAATGGTCGCCTCGCTGTAGCGCTCGCCGCGCGGATTTAAGGCTGCGCCGCCCTTGGCCAGCACTTCCGCCGCCAGCGGAATATCGGCGGTAATCACCAGGTCGCCCGGTTGACACAAGCGGACGATTTCGTTATCGGCCACATCAAACCCCTGCGGCACGCGCAGCGTGCGGATCACCCGTGACGGTGGTACCCGCAGCGGCTGGTTGGCAACCAGCGTCAGCGAGGTCTGCGTACGCTCGGCGGCGCGGAATAAAATCTCTTTAATGACGTTCGGACACGCGTCCGCATCAACCCAAATAGCCATTCCGGCTCCTGTCGACGAAAAAGGGAGGCGTCATTGTCACCTGCTTTTGTCCCCCGGGGAAGCGCTGGAGTGATAAGCTAGATAACTCACGACAAAATAAGCAAAGGGGAAAGGTGATGGAGAAGAAAATTGGCTTTATCGGCTGCGGGAATATGGGTAAGGCCATTCTGGGCGGTCTGATCGCCAGCGGACAGGTGCAGCCTGGGCAAATTTGGGTCTACACCCCGTCGCCGGACAAAGTGGCGGCCCTGCACGACCAGTACGGCATTAATGCCGCGCAGAGCGCGCAGGAAGTCGCTCAGATCGCCGATATCATCTTCGGCGCGGTTAAGCCGGGGATCATGATTAAAGTGCTCAGTGAAATCGCCTCCAGCCTGAATAAAGACTCGCTGGTTATCTCAATTGCCGCTGGCGTCACGCTCGATCAGCTGGCGCGGGCGCTGGGCCACGATCGCAAGATCGTCCGCGCGATGCCGAACACCCCGTCGCTGGTTAACGCCGGGATGACCTCTGTGACGCCTAACGCGCTGGTCACCAGCGAAGAGGTCGCCGAAACGCTGACGATTTTCCGCTGCTTCGGCCAGGCTGAAATTATCGCCGAGCCGATGATCCACCCGGTGGTGGGCGTGAGCGGTTCCGCGCCAGCCTATGTCTTCATGTTTATTGAAGCGATGGCGGATGCCGCCGTTCTCGGCGGTATGCCGCGCGCTCAGGCGTACAAATTTGCCGCTCAGGCGGTGATGGGGTCGGCCAAAATGGTGCTCGAAAGCGGAGAACATCCGGGAACGCTGAAAGACAGGGTCTGCTCGCCAGGCGGGACCACCATCGAAGCCGTGCGGGTACTGGAAGAGAAAGGGTTCCGCTCTGCGGTCATCGAGGCCATGGTCAAATGCATGGAAAAATCAGAGAAGCTCAGCCGCTCCTGATCCCCTCCTGTCGAGAACGGGTGAGGAGACTCCTCACCCGTTTTTATCGCGTCAGTTTCGATACCCGCGCCGTTAACCCTGTTTCTTCAGGCAGGCACTCATAAACTTGTTACGATCGTCCCCTTTCAGAGACTGCTGGGTCGCCTGACCGTTGCACTCGCGCATTTTTTGCTGCTGAGGCGTCAGACCCTTACTTTCCGGCGCTGGCGCTTCTTTCTTGAGACACTGACTCATAAACGCTTTACGCTCGTCCCCTTTCAGCGTTTTCGACGAGGCCTCTTTGTTGCAGGTCGCCATTTTTTGCTGCTGGGGCGTTAACGTTTTTTCCGCAGCATTCACCGCCGTCATGAAGATAAGACCAAAAAGCAGGGTCACCAACATTGTTATTTTCATCACACCATCCTTTTGTCAGTCAATCACTGTAAGCCTGGTCACTGGCGGGAAAAAAAACCAGCCGATGGCAATAATTCACCATCGGCAGCGGCTTATTTCAGGCCCAGTGCGGCTTTCATAGTGTAAAACAGATCGGTCTGATCGGTTAAGCCCACAACGTTAGCGGCATGCGGACCATAAGCGGCAATACGCAGCTGCGTGCCGGTATGTTCCATCGACTCCTCTTCCGAGTTGCCGTAGCTGATGACCATCACCGAACCGTCTTTGGTCGTCAGCGCCTGAGTCAGGCCCGGAGCTTTGGAATCAGCCGGAATAATCTGGCTGGCGTGCGCGTGGTCAGCGGTGACCACAACCAGCGTATTCCCCTCTTTTTTGGCAAACTCCAGCGCTTTTTGCACCGCTTCATCAAGGTCGACGGTTTCGCCAATCTGACCGCACGGGTTCGCCGCGTGATCCTGTTTATCGATGGAGGCGCCCTCAACCTGCAGGAAGAATCCTTTCTCGTTGCTGCTCAGAAGACCGATCGCTTTCTCGGTCATCTGCGCCAGCGTCGGCACCGAAGCGTCACGTTTGCTGTTCGGGGTACAGGTTATCGCCGGCTTATCGATATTGCCGTGGTAAGACGCTTTCGGTCCTTCCCAGCGAACCGGCATGTTGCCGTCGGCGAAAAGACCCAGCAGCGGTTTGCCCTGGTTGGCTTCGCTGACAGCGGCCAGCGAGCTGGCATCGGTAACAATCTGGTAGCCGCGGGCAATAGCCTGCTCATGCAGCGTTTTGCCCTGCCATTCACCGGCCGTCGCGGTTTCGGCGAATGTTTTTGCCCCGCCGCCTAAGGTCACATCAGCGCGGGCATTCAGCAACTGCTCGGTAATCGAGCCTTTACCGCCCTTCTCCAGCGCGTTGCCAGGACATTTTTCGCTGGTGACGCTCGGACCGTAGCATTTACGTGAAGTCACATGTGCGACCTGAGCTGCTGGCGTGGCATCCTGCAGTTCTGCCGTAGAGACGTTGCCGGTGGCAAACCCTGCGGCTTTCGCCAGTTCGAGGATGGTCTGATGATCTTTTTCATGAATATCGACCCCCAGCGCGCCGTTATAGCTTTTGACGCCGGTCGTCCAGGCGGTGGCGGACGCGGCGGAATCGGTCACGTAATCCGGTTTGCCGGTTTTTTTATCCAGAGAATAATGCGTGTACTGACCGGTCAGCGGCAGCGCATCAATGCCCTTAAAGAAACCGCCGGCGCCTTCGGCATAATTGCGCGCCGCCGTAATTTCAGAATCGCCCATCCCGTCGCCAATCAGCAGAATAATATTTTTGGCGGGTTTGTTGATTAACGAAGCCTGCAGCAGGGCCGTTTGATCGCCGGTTAAACGACGCGCGCCGCCGGGCGTCGTGATATCGCCCTGAGCGGCACGATTTTCCAGAAGCGGGGCAGTCGTGGTTTCAGCATGAATAACCGGGGAGCCCAGCAGAGGTAACAGGGCAATAAAGAGGGCGTTGAATTTCACTTTTGTCGTCTCCATGTAAAAAATACTTAAAAAACAAAACGAGGGAGACTTTATAAAAGCGAGATGACAGTAAAATGACAGCATCCATGTCCTGTCAAAAGAACTAACTACGCGGATGCCGCAACAGCTTTTTTATATATTGCTGCAACAGCTGAGCATCGCGATCGTCCACCAGCGGACCGGGGCTTGCCTGCTCAATAGCGTGCTCAATATCGTTAATTAATGCCTGCTGCGCATCCTGCGCCATATGGCGAAGCAGCGCCGTCACGACAACTTCCAGCGCCTCAACCTGCACCGTCAGTTCCTTTGCTTCTTCCTCCTTTTGCGCCAGGTTTACCAGTAGTTCAGCAATGAGATTCTTCACAGCACTGTATCCTTATGCGGGTTCCATTATTTGCTAGTTATGTCATACATTCGCCTTCGGATACCAGTATTATTTTTTAAAAATGATTGTTTGTCTCGCAATATAATAAGCGAAACGTTTTGCTCATTCGACGATCGCCACCAGGAATAAACTCAAGGTGAGAACAATACTTTTCATAACTAAATTCAATAGATAATAATAAAAAAGAATATTGCTATTGCGGTAATAATTATAACGTATCGCCATAATATATCTGATAGGCCAAATTCACGCTATCTGGCGCATCTTTCCCCGCCAGACGGGCAATCAGGATTTCACTCGCCGTTTTACCGATGTCATAACGAGGAGTAATGACGCTGGCGATTTTTTGCAGCCGCGCGCGACCAATTTCCAGCCCGTGGAAGCCAGCAATCGCTATCTCCTGCGGCACCGCAATCCCCTGCGCCTGACACTCCAGCAGCACGCCGACTGCCAGATCGTCATTGGTACAAAAAATCGCGTCAATATCCGGGTGCGATTGCTGCATTTGCAGGAACATCTGACGGCCCAGCGCCACCGAGGAGATGGTACGCGGCGTGATGTGATACGCCTTCAGGCCACAGGCCGCCACCGCCTGTTCAGTCCCACGGAAACGACTCAGATCGCGGGGATCGTCCATCGAACCAAAAAAGGCGATTTTTCGTTTGCCGCTTTCGAGAAACGCATGAGCCATATCCCAGCCGGCTTTCTCGTTATCAAACCCCACCTGGATATCGAGCGGCTGCCCGCCGATGTCCATCAGCTCCGCTACCGGGATGCCGCTGGCGCGGACATACTGGATCATGCGGTCAGTGTGCTGCTTACCGGTGAGAATCAGCCCATCGATATTGTAGGAGAGCAAATTGAGCACTTCGCGCTCTTCACGCTGCGGATCGTAGCCGTAATTGGCGATCAGGGTCTGATACTGGTGGGCGGAAGTGACGGATTCAATGCCGGCGAGCACATCGGCGAATATCTGGTTGCGAAAGGAGGGAATCAGCACGCCGATGGTTTTACTGCGAGCATTGAGCAGGATTTCCGGCGCCCGGTTAGGAATATAGTTGTTCTCTTCCATGACCTTAGCGATCAATTCACGGCTACGCTGCGATACCTGGCCCGGGTCTCGTAAATAACGGCTGACCGTCATTTTATTAAGTCCGGCCAGGTTCGCGATATCCTGTAATGTCATCCGGTTGTTTTTCATCGGGTTCTCTGCGACAAACGACTCATATGCTCGCAGAGAACCTTACCACAGCCGCTTCGATTCTGTTAACCCGCAAGCTTTTTTGTCGTCATCAGCGCAGAAGTTCGATCGTCGTTGGCCCGCACGTTGTACATCAGCACCACCGATGCCAGCAGCGCGATGGCCATAAAGGTGTACGACGCGCCAGGCCCGCCCATGATGCCATTGAGGTAGCCCACCAGCCAGGCGCCAAGGAAAGCACCGAGCGCGCCGAAGCTATTAATTAACCCCATCGACACCCCCGATACGTTGCGCGGCAGCAGCTCCGGGATCAGCGCGAAGAAGGGGCCATATGGCGCATACATGCAGGCGGCGGCGAGAACCAGCAGCCCGTAGGAGAACCAGAAAGACTGATTGCCGATCATCCAGGAACCGAAGAACGCCACGGCGGCAATCAGCAACAGCGGCCAGATGAACAGTTTACGATTCTGGAATTTATCCGACAGCCAGGAGACCGTCAGCATCAGACAAATCGCCGCCAGATACGGCACCGCCGCCAGCCAGCCTACCGCCACGATATCCATCTGTGCGGCATTTTTCAGAATCGACGGCATCCACATCATGAAGCCATAAACCCCGATACTCCACAGCGCATGGACGGCGCAAAGCATAATCACATTTCGTGAACGCAGCGCCTCGCCATAGTTACGCACCGGTTTGATATGGCTCTGTTCGCTATCCATCGCCTGTTGCAGAACCTGCTTCTCCTGCGCAGTCAGCCAGGAGACTTCCGACGGTTTATCGCGCACCAGAATCCACCAGCAGATAGCCCATAGCACCGCCGGAATGCCTTCGATAATAAACATTTCCCGCCAGCCCCAGGACTGAATCAGGTAGCCGGAGACAATCGACATCCACAATACCGTCACCGGGTTGCCAAGAATCAGGAAGGTATTAGCACGTGAACGCTCGGTTTTGGTAAACCAGTTGCTGATGTAAATCAGCATCGCCGGCATCACCGCCGCCTCGACTACCCCGAGAGTAAAGCGAATAACCATTAACATCGGAATATTGCTGACAAACCCGGTGGCCGCCGCGCAAAAGCCCCATAATACCAGGCTGAAGAAAATCATTTTTCGCACGCTGCGTTTTACGGCGTACATCGCACCGGGAACCTGAAAAAAGAAATACCCCAGGAAGAACAGAGCGCCAATAAGCGATGATGTCCCTTTAGTTATTCCTAAATCACTTTCAATACCGGCAGCGGCGGCAAAACCATAATTCGCACGATCGAGATACGCCAGACTATAGGTAATAAAAATCACCGGCATTAAATACCACCAGCGACGCGCTGGTAATTTCGCGAGCATTTGCATATGCCATCCTCAGATAAAGTGCATAATCAAACGGGGGTCATTATTTTATCTATTCGTCAGCTTTCTGGCGGCCGGACCCGGCCGCTAAAAGGCGACGCACGGCTCAAACAGCGGCGAGCATCCCGCCATCAACAAACAACAGATGTCCATTGACAAAATTGGCCGCCGGGGAGGCCAGATAGACCGCGGCGCCAATTAATTCTTCCGGTTTTCCCCAGCGCGCGGCCGGGGTCCTTTGATAAAGCCAGGCAGAAAAATCCCGATCGTTAACTAATGCCGCGGTCATTTCTGTGGCAAAATAACCCGGCGCAATACCATTAACCTGAATATTATATTCTGCCAGCTCCACACACATGCCACGCGTCAGCATTTTGACCGCCCCTTTCGACGCGGCATACGGTGTAATCGTCTTACGACCTAATTCACTCTGCATTGAACAAATATTAATTATTTTCCCCGAGCGGCGCGTCATCATATATTTAGCCACCTGCTGTGATACAAGGAAAACTCCTTTCTGGTTAACCTCAATCACCTGGTCCCACTCTTCTTCTGGAAACTCGGTGAAGGGATAACGACGCTGGATCCCGGCGTTGTTAATCAAAATATCAATCGCCCCAATCTGCGCCTCAATCCGCGCAATGGCCTGTTCAACCTCAACGCTGCGGGTGACATCAAAAGCCACGCCCGTCGCACGATAGCCCTGCGCACGCAGCGCCTGCGCCGCGTCATCTGCTTTCTGCTGCGTGCGGTCATTGATAATAATCTCCGCCCCATACGCAGCCAGGCCTTCCGCCAGCAGATAGCCAATCCCCCTGGCCGATCCGGTGATCAGCGCGCGTTTGCCGGATAAATCGAATAAATTTTTCATAAAAAACTCTTTCCCATGTACTGTTATGCGTAACTGTATACGCGTAACAGTTGTATTTTAAAGAGGAAAAAGAAGAGAAATGATTAATTTGTGATCAGGGCTACATTTGTAGGAAGCGGAGATCTGAGGGCGGCATTCACGCTCGGGCGTCAATGCCGGGAGAAAGAGGCTAGGCGGCGATACGGCGACTGCGTTGCAGCATCACGGCCAGTTGCCAAAGGTTAATCAGCACGATAACCGCGGTGGCAATAAAGACCCAGCGAAAACCGGCCATTGCCGATACCGACGCGCCAATCAGCGGCCCGACCACATTGCCCAGGTACATAAACGACTGGTTATAACCGAAAATACGTCCGGTCACCTTATCACTGCTGTATTTGAGCAGCAGAGTCTGCACCGCTGGCAGCATTGCGCCGTCGGCAAAGCCCAGCAGGAAACGCAAAATGCCCAGCTGCAGCGGGGTGGTGACGAACGACATGGCGAAGAACATCACCACCGCGCAACACAAGGTGGCCAGCAAGATGCGCGAGGTGCCGATGCGATCGCCAAGTTTGCCTAAACGCGGCGCGGAGATCAGCGCGGAAACCCCGGGCACGGCGGCAATCATCCCGGCGAGAAAGGCGATATTGTTGCTGTCCGGCGCCATCGATTTGATAAACAACGCCAGTATGGGACCGATAGAGCCATTGCACAGTTGAATGACCAGGGTTGTGAAAAACAGGCTAATCACCAGCCCCGGATAAGGCAGCGACGCCAGCACTTCCCTGCCGCTTAAGCGTAAGGCCTTGCCGGTTTGCGGCCTTACGCCCTCTTTAATCAGAAATAGCGTGACGAGAAAACTGACCGTCAGCAAAATCGCGGTGATAAAAAAGACCGCCCGCAGCCCGACATGGTCGGCCAGAAAACCGCCCAGCAGCGGTCCGCCGATAACCCCGCTGATTTGCGCCGTCGAAAGCGTACTGAGCGCCCAGCCGCTGCGTTCCCGTGGCACCTGGGAGGCCACCAGCGCCATCGCGTTGGGAATATAGCCTGAGGTCAACCCCATCACCGCACGCAGGATAAACAGTTGCCAGACGTTAGTGGCGAAGGCCTGAAGCAGAATGGCAATCGCCATGCCCAGGGAGGCGCGCAGCAGCATCAGCTTACGCCCTTTACGATCGGCCAGACTGCCCCACATGGGTGAGACAATAGCCGACACCAGGAAGGTGACGCTGAACGTCAGCCCCGACCACATCGATAGCGCCTCGTGAGACGTCACGCCGAGCTGGGAAACATAAAGCGGCAAAAAAGGCAGAATTTGACTGATCGCCAGGCCGGTGAAAAAACAACCAAACCAGACGGAGATGAGATTGACCTTCCAGGATTCCATAACTACACGTATTCATTAATTTTTTGTGAATTATTACCTAGCTTAGCAATTTCCACTCATCGACGTATTACCAGAGATGCGCTGATGCTGAGTTTAGTGTTTTATCGCTCGATAACACTTTTTGTCGAACATTATCAGGACTAACCGCCTCCCCTCAGCGCGTTCTGCTGACGCGCCGGGCATCGGGGACGGCAATCGAACAGCTTTTAGCCTGCCGTTTTCCGCATTCAACATTCTGGCAGCCATGCGTGCATTGCACATGCTATGTTATGTGTTTTGTTGTCATCAGGATGGAAGTTGAAATGGCTAAGCTGAGGGTTGGGATCGTTTTTGGCGGTAAGTCGGCAGAACATGAAGTGTCGCTGCAGTCGGCGAAAAATATCGTTGAAGCAATTGATAAAACACGCTTTGATGTCGTTCTGCTCGGCATTGATAAACAGGGGCTCTGGCATATCAACGATGCTGGTAACTATCTGTTAAACCCGCAGGATCCTGCCCGTATCGCGCTGCGCCCTTCCGACATCACGCTGGCGCAAATTCCCGGTCGTGACGCGCAGCAGTTGATCAACGCCGACAGCGGCCAACCGCTGGCCGCCATCGACGTGATTTTCCCGATTGTCCACGGTACCCTCGGGGAAGACGGCTCGCTACAGGGCATGCTGCGGATGGCTAATCTGCCCTTCGTCGGTTCCGACGTCCTCGGCTCCGCCGCCTGCATGGACAAAGACGTCACTAAGCGCCTGCTGCGCGATGCCGGACTGGCGATTGCCCCATTCATCACTCTGACCCGCGCCAACCGCCAGCAGTTCAGCTTTACGCAGGTGAAAGACAAGCTTGGCCTGCCGCTGTTTGTCAAACCGGCCAACCAGGGCTCTTCGGTCGGCGTCAGCAAGGTCAACAGCGAAGAGCAGTACCAGCAGGCGGTCGCGCTGGCCTTTGAATTCGACCATAAAGTGGTGGTGGAACAAGGAATTAAAGGACGGGAAATTGAGTGTGCGGTGCTGGGGAACGATCATCCTCAGGCCAGTACCTGCGGCGAAATCGTCCTTAACAGCGAGTTCTACGCCTACGATACCAAGTATATCGACGATCAGGGGGCGAAAGTGGTGGTTCCTGCGGCCATTGCCAGCGATATCAACGATAAAATCCGCGACATTGCCGTTCGGGCCTACCAGACGCTGGGATGCAGCGGCATGGCGCGCGTTGATGTTTTCCTGACGGAAGAAAACGCGGTCATCATCAACGAAATCAATACGCTGCCAGGTTTTACCAACATCAGTATGTATCCGAAGCTGTGGCAGGCCAGCGGCCTGGACTACACCAGCCTGATCAGCCGGCTGATTGAACTGGCGCTGGAGCGCCATGCGGCAGACCGTGCGCTGAAGACATCGATGAACTGATTGTCTTCCCGGGTGACGGCGCGTGGCGCCTTACCCGGGTTATCTGAGGCGCTGCGCCTCAGTCCCGGCACAGCTCCCGCCACGGCGGGCGTGTCCGGCCTACGCTTCCTCAACCCCGGTCTGGCGGCGGCGGATAATCTTTCCGGCAATCCAGAAGCTAATCACCCAGGTCACCAGCCCGACGGCATAGGATTGCCAGCCTTGCGTTTCAAAGCCCAACAGCCCCACCACGCCGTTCAGTATAAAAATTAATCCCAGCGCAAACGCGTAGTAATGCCAGTCACGGCGGATTTTTTCAGTGAGTTTCATAACCCCTCCGACAACAAAAAAGGCATCTTCGCACAGCCGGAATCCGCGGTCTGTAGCCCCGGAGAGAATTATCACACATTGGGATATCGCTCTAAGTTCCGCAAAATGATCCGCCCACCCGCTCCCGGCCAGAAAACAGGAATATTCCTGGTCGTAAATTACCAGCAATCTGATACTGAGAACCCCTTCCCGCTGCCAGAATCATCGCTATGCCACGATGCAAACCAGCAGATCAGTCAAGTTCGGAGGGGAAGATGGCTGAGTTCGCCTTTTCAAAATCACTTATTGCCGCGAAAAAAAGAAGCGCCATCACCCGCAGCAATATTGCCTATGCCCTGTTTGTGCTGTTCTGTTTCTGGGCCGGCGCGCAGATGTTAAGCATGCTGGTACATGCCCCCGGTGTTTTCGAGCACCTGATGCAAATCGAAGACAGCAGCTCGCCGCGAATTAAGATTGGGCTGGCGGTGGGGACCCTGTTTGGCCTGATCCCCTTCCTGTTCGGCGGCCTGTTGATCGGCATGTTGGGGCTTATCCTGCGCTGGAGCGATAACCGCTAGCGACGCGCCATACAGCTGGCCCGCCTTTCATCGACCCGTTTCGCAAACCAGGCCGTGGTCAGATTACGCGTAATCTTAGGGCTCTCAAGCTGAATCCCCGGCAGTATCTCTCGCGGTAGCACTTTGCCTGCTTTCTTATCCGCCAGACGGAAAACCTGCTGATACAGCTCGGTTTTCTCAAACGCCAGGCTGTCGCCTTTTTTCAACTGCCGGTGGATGTCATCATCGCTCATCGCCAGCTGCCCAGCTAAACGGCGTACCGCCAGCTCCGTCGTCCCTGCGTCATCGCTATCATAACGAATTAAATCACCGTCCAGCGCCAGCTTCACACCGCTCGCTTTACTGACGGCATTCTGAAACGCCGCATTGCGGCTGGCATACCAGCCCGCGTTAAAGTCGGCAAAACGATACAGCGGCGCGCTGTAATTCGCCGGATAGTTGAGCAGGTGCCAGGTACCAAACCACAGGCCGCCGCGCAGGCTGAACACTTCCTGGCGCACGGTGCCGCTGATTTTCCACGGATAGCCATCGGTATGCTGTTCGGCAAACGCAATGCTCACCTGCATCGGGCCGCCGGTATGCACCGGGTTAAGTGAGCCGAACAGTTTCTGCCCCATGGGCACCATGCCGATAAAATCGTCAAACACAGCGCTAAGCTGCTTTTCCGTTTTCACGTTATCCAGCCGCTCGCTGTAGCTTTTGCCGTTGGGTGACGGAATTTTCAGCGCCGTGTGCACAAGGAAAACCGGGATGTGCATCTTCCCGGCCCGGCGGTCTATCTCTTGCCAGGCGATTCTGCTCAGCCCCGGCACTACCGGATCGGCTTGATAGTTGGACTCCTGCTGCGCGACGGCCAGCACCGAACAGACGTTCTCCTCCGTCGGCGCCAGCTTCTGGCTGGCGAAGGTTTTGGCAATCGCCTGCGCCCACTCGTCCCTGTCCTTCACGCTGGCGGGCATCTTTTGCCGCACCACGGCGGCCACGTCAACGGCCTTTTCGCCCTCTTTCAGCGCCGGCGCTGTGTTGCTGGTACAGGCACTCAGAATCCCCCCAGCCAACAGCGTCAGAGCGCAGGAAACCCGACGTGGTACCGCGGTTGTTCTGCACTGTCCTTGTCTCTGTATCATCCTTCAATCTGCCTCTGCTATGGGTAGGGTTCGCTAAATCAGTTCAACGTCTGGGTGACGGGCTGCAGCTCTTTACCATCGAGTTCGTGTTCAAAACTACGCAGACGTTTGTAGATGGACATCAGTTCCACCAGCGTCGTCCACGAGCTAATCAGATACTGGAACGAGCCGCGTACCTGGCCGAACACGTTGGTAATCTGCGTCATCAGGCCCAGCGTAATCGTACCGGCAACGATCGACGGAAACAGCAGGAACAAACCGAAAACATTATCCACCTGCAGATAAAGAATGCGGGCGATGTTGAAATACATGTAGTGGAAATAGAGGCGGAAATAGTTGTGACGAACGGCGCTAAACAGCTCGCGCACCGTCGGCGGCGTGGCGCGGGATTCATCATCTTCGCCGTACACCAGCTCTTTACGATACGCCGCTTCCACGCGCTGGTTTTTAAATTCCAGCCCCGGCAGTTTGATCCCCACGACCGCCAGCATACCGGTGCCCATCAGTGACCACACCACCGCAGCAATCACCAGGCCATACGGCAGATGACCCACAATCGGCAGATCCGGCACATGTTCAGACAGCGTAACCAGCACCGGCAGGAAGGCAATCAACGTCATCACGGCGTTGATAAAGCTCACCCCCATATCCTCGAGAGTGGAAGCAAAGCGCATGGTATCTTCCTGCACACGCTGAGCGGCACCTTCGATGTGGCGCAGGTGATGCCAGTGGGCCATATAGTGTTCGTTCATCGCCGTACGCCAGCGGAAAACGTAGTGGCTGACGAAGAAGTTGTTCATCACGCCGATAATCACCGCGATCACCGCGATCCCGAGGAACACGCCGGTTTCCTGGTAAAACTGGTTAATGCTGACTTTATGCGGTGTCGCCAGCGCGGACTGAATCAGATCGTAGAACGGCGCATACCAGGCGTTGATCGCCACCCCGACTTCCACCAGAAACCAGGTTACGAAGATGATCAACGAGGTGCCAAGAATTGACCAGTATTGCCAGCGGTGTGGACAGAAGGTAAACCAGAACAGCGCAAAAACGCCCACGCAGAAAACGTAGTAGGCGTAAAACACCAGATAGTTCAGCGACCAGAATCGCGCAGCGCTGATGGCAACATTTTGTGATGCCCCGGTTAAACGCAGCAGCCAGTCGCCACCGCCCGCCTGCCAAAAGATCACTGCAAGCAGCGACCAGACAAAGGCAGAGAGAAAAAACGGCCCCGGTTTGGGGAAAAAAGATTTAAACATCATGTACTCCTGCTAACTTCTTTATCGTTCTGGCTATGCTGTGTGCCACGAGAGCGCCCGCCGCATTGCTGTAGCAGTCTGGGGAGGACGGTCGGATGATGAGACCAAATATCAGCAGCTTAGTTCGTCTGCCATTCGGCCAGAATTGTTTCTATGGATTTCACGCGGACAGGATTGCCGGGTAGGGTAAGCGTACGCCAGACATCGTTGTAGTGATCGATAAGCGTTGTGGCCTGCGCAGCCGGACGGTTGGCAGTGGTATGCGCATCTTCGGCAACGGTAATTGCATAGCCGCGGCTGGCGCCGTTTTTGATGGTGGTATCGACACAATAATCGGTCGCACAGCCGCAAACCACGAACTGCTGGATCTGCTGCTCGCTCAGAACCTGCGCAAGACGTGTTTTATAGAACGCATCGCAGGCGGTTTTGGTGACATAGAGGGCGTCTGCGGGTTGTTCCAGCTCCGCCAGCAGCGCAAAACCTTCACTCCCCTCTTCCAGACCATCGTCCTCGGCATGCTGGATAAAAATCACGCGATCCGCGGCGCGAATCAGACGGTTAATATGCGCGACGCAGCGTTCGCGCTCAATACGCGGCGTCGCAAAGACGCCATTTTGCATATCTACTACCATCACTACTCGTTGAGCCGCCATATTTCTCTCTCGTCACCCGATAAATCAAACGCTCATCATACCCGCCCGCCGGGGAAAGAGGATGTCCGAAAGCATAAAAAAGTCCTTTTTACGCACGGTTACGTTTTTATGCTAAATATTGCCGTTATTCCACTTCGTTCAGCCGCGCTTCGTAGTATAAATATGCCCTATATATTTTCTTATGATTATGGATACCCCAGTTGAAACGTAGTCTGCTTATTTTTGCTGCGCTGTGTGCAGCGTCATGGACATCGGTCCAGGCAGCTCAACCGATCGTTGACCCGGAATTTGCCGCTAATGTTGTCGATCGTTACGCAAACCATATCTATTATGGTAGCGGCGCCACCGGCATGGCACTGGTGGTGATCGACGGCAATCAGCGTGTGTTTCGCAGCTTCGGTGAAACGCGTCCGGGCAATAATGAGCATCCGCAGCTGGATTCGGTTATCCGCATTGCTTCGCTGAGTAAACTGATGACCAGCGAGATGCTGGTAAAAATGCTCGATCAGGGCGTCGTGAAGCTCAACGACCCGCTCAGCAAATACGCGCCGCCGGGTGCCCGGGTGCCGACGTATCAGGGCACGCCGATTACGCTGGTCAATCTGGCGACTCACACCAGCGCGCTGCCGCGCGAACAGCCCGGTGGTGCTGCCCATCGTCCGGTCTTCGTCTGGCCAACGCGCCAGGATCGCTGGTCGTGGTTGTCGACTGCCTCGCTGAAAGCCGCCCCGGGTTCGCAGGCCGCCTACTCCAATCTCGCGTTTGATCTGCTGGCAGACGCCCTTTCCACCGCGGCGGGAAAACCTTATCCGCAGTTGTTTGAAGAACAAATTACCCGGCCGCTGGGTATGAAAGACACCACCTTTACGCCCTCACCGGATCAGTGCCGCCGGCTGATGGTCGCCGAGAAAGGCGCCAGCCCGTGCAACAATACGCTGGCGGCGATCGGCAGCGGCGGCGTCTACTCGACGCCAGGCGATATGATGCGCTGGATGCAGCAGTTCCTTTCCTCCGATTTCTATACCCGCGGGCAGCAGGCTGACCGTATGCAGACATTGATTTATCAACGTAGTCAGTTAACACGGGTTATCGGTATGGATGTGCCGGGCAAAGCCGACGCTCTGGGACTTGGCTGGGTCTATATGAAACCGAAAGATGGCCATCCGGGGATTATTCAAAAAACCGGCGGCGGCGGTGGATTCATTACCTATATGGCGATGAATCCGCAGGCGAACGTCGGCGCGTTCGTGGTGGTCACCCGTTCATCGCTGACCCGCTTTAGCAATATGAGCGACGGTATTAACGATCTGGTCAGCGAACTCAGCGGCGGGCAGCCGGCGCCGATCCCGGAATCCTGATTTAGTCTCGCGACCAAATTAATAATCTGCAGGCAAATGGTTGATGCTAATCAGTTTGCCTTTATCCATCTCGATATATCCGCCCTTGCGCAGGGCGGCAAGTACTTCGGCAACAACAGAGCGTGAAATACGCGTTTTTTGATGAATATAATTCATTACCCCAATACGAAAACGCAATTGTTCATCCCAGTCAATCATCGACAGCAGCGTCGCGCGAATTTGTTCATAGGAATTATGCCCAATCAATTGCAAATCGCGTTGTTCCATAATACGACTATGCCATACCAACCAACAGAATGCGTCGCGCCACAAATTATTCTGTTCAACTATTTTAAGCGCTTGTAAAGAAGGAAGATGGTAACCCTTACATTTCCCTTCCGTCATTAATTGATATCGCATCTCATTTTTCATCACGCTATCAGCCAACCCGATAATAAAAGGAGCCTGGGTGATGCCAATGAGGATATTTTCGTTTCTACGCAGAGAAATCACGCCTTCCAGAATGACAACCGTTTCGGCGCAATGTATATCATTAACGAATATAAGCTGTTTTTCACGACAAAATTCGAAGTGAGTGCCATATCTGGACAAGTATTGATCTAGCTGACCAAATGCATCAAGCGGTTTACTCAGCGATAACATTGATACGTTCCTGACAATAATGCCCGTCAAATCCTTGACGGGCATAGTCTTCGATTAAATATCTACAATGCTTTTCTCACTGTAAATAATCTTACCAGGTATATTTAACGCCCACGTTAGCGGCCCAGTCTTGATCCACATCACCACCACCGAGATAGCTAACATCCGAGTAGGCGCTGAAATTGCGGGTAAAACTGAACTGCGTACCCAGCCCAACACGAACCGCAGAACCTTCGGTACCGTTATTGATAGAATCACCGTTTACGTCAGCGTGGTTGCTGGCGTCGTCATACACGTAAGCCAGCTTGAAGTAAGGCGTCAGCGCCTGATCGTTACCGTAGGTGAAGGTATAACCCGCATCAACGCCCAGTTCATAGCGCATACTGTCGTAAGACTGACCACCCACTTTCAGGCCATTGCTCAGGCGATAGTCGTCACCAGACTGGAACAGACCCGATATGCTGCCGTACGGCGTCACATAGCCGGCATTACCCAGCTTCGCGTCATAGCCCAGTTTCAGACCAAAGCCCCAGGCATCTGAAGAGGTACTGCCGTCAACGTACTGACCGTTACTCATGTTTGCCGACAGTTCGTTGTTGAAGTGAGAGTAGTTAACAGAACCGTCAACAAAGAAGTTGTTTGCAAAATGAGCAGAAGTGTAGAGGTAAGCCGTCTGGCTGTCCTGATCCACCTGACCGGTACGATCGCTCAGATCCCCTTTCACAAAGCCCGCAGCGGCACCGACGATCCACTCAGCATCGTTACCGTCAATTTTGCTATCAAGACCCACCATGACGCCGTTAACATTCTGATCGTAGCCGATAGTGCCATTGTCGCCGTTGAAACTACCGCCGAAGTAGCTTCCCCAGGCGCCGCCGTTATCGGCCAGGCCATGACGCGACTGGGTCAGACGAGTTGCCACGGTATCCTGCTGCAGGTTCCAGATATTGCTGTTGGCAGACGGGATGCTCAGCGCCATGTTCGCATAGTCGGTCAGCCTGCTCTGCTCCAGAACAACGGTGTTGCCTTCCTGCTTAGCCTGGTAGGTGTAAGCACCGAGATCGGCTTTGTTAGCCGCAGAAAAGGTAGCCGTGCTGTTTTTGTCGTTCACATAAATCAGCTCTTTGCCTTTGTAATCAGCAATGGAGCCCTTACCATCCGCATTATCAATACGAACTCTGTAGTTGCCTGTCGCGGCCGCAACGCTGTCGCCTGCGTTATCCACTTCGGACTGATCGAAAGAGGTGTCGGCGTCGCCATTACCGTTCACGGTCAGGTGGCCATCGGAGTTCATCGCGATTGTGCCGTAGCCGTAGTTAGCCTTAGTGGCGTCATGAGTACGATCGTTCGTGAGATCGGCATTCAGCACGAAGCTATTGCTGCCGATATTAAGCACACCAGAGTACACGTTCCCGTTTGCATCCGTCGAACTGGTCAGATTCAGCGTATCGGCCTGCAGCGCGTACGCCGTGCTGTTGCCCACATCCAACATACCATTATTCGTGATGTTGATAGTGTTGGCATACAGTGCGGCATCGTCCACACCCCAGCCGGCGGAGACATCATCGGCAATCGTTACGTTACTGTTATCAATAGTCAGTGCGTTGGTCGCCACATGACCATCTTCATTGATCTTCAGGGCAGAGCCGCCGGTCAGAGAGATGGTGTCAGAAACCAGGGTGGAATCCGCGACGCTCACGACAGAACCGCTGTTGATGCTCAAGGTATCAATCAGAGAAACTTTGGTGGTATCCCAGCGCGAGCCGCCGTTCAGCGTCACATTAAACAGACCACTCTGGTAGACTTCGTTGCCAATAACATGACCGCTTTCATCATAGGCGGTGTCGCTGTTATTGATACCATAAGTTGACCATGGCCATAGGCTATTCGCGGCAATATCAAGCAGCGTAGCCGTTGCTTCAGTGCCCACGTCAAAGCTGTCATAAACGCCATCGCCATCAGAATCTACCTGATGCATGGACATCGCTGCCCCAACCCACTTACTGCCGTTATTTAACGTGACATCCATACGGTCAGTGCCATCCCAGCCGTTAGTGTCTACCGCAGTATCGGTATCACGATAGCTGTCTGCGCCATTCGGGAAGAAATTCTCGTCAAAATTGCTGGAAAACAGGATATCGCCCATGAGGGTAGAATGGTTGAGGTTAACGGTCGTCTGCATCGCGTTATCCGCATTCGGATTTGCGATGGCAGAGATCGCAATATCATCAGCATTAAAACCGTTACCGCTATAATCGCTGGCGTTATTGTTGTTACCGAACCAACCGGAGGTGCCTTCATCTGACCATGAACCTGACGTCACGGTAGAATCCATCACATTGATTGTATTATGAAACACTTCGCTGCTGTCGACGCCCGTGCTGACAGTATTATCGTCAATATCTCTCCACTCATAACCCTGAGTCAGGTCAATACCCGCGACATGGGAGTTATTTTTGATAACCAGATCCACCTCTTGATCCAGCGTAATGGCCGTCCCCAGATCGTAAACGTCAACAATATGGGTATCTACGGTGCCATCAGCCTGCGTACCGTTATAGGTATAATGTTCATAGTTATCATCAATGGTTGAGTTATCAACGGTCAGCGCCAGACGGTCATAAACATAACCGGTCGCATCGCGATCTACACAAACGGTAGTCATGCACTCAGAGGTGATCATCCCATGAATTGTGCTGTCTTTAATGGTCAGACTATTGCTATTGGTGTTGGTCGCAAGCCCATCATCAAGATAGTAAGTAGAGATCACGCCATTGACGACAGCTTTATTAATTACCGGATAAATATCACCGTTATAAATACTATCAGTCGCGTAATTATTCCAACCGACATAACCATTATAGTAAACACCGTCAGCATAGGCAGCGTCATTATAATGTTTAAATGTTGTGTAGGCGGTTCCAGAAATATCATTAGAAGCATTTGCCTGAGAGGTGACTGCCAACGTACAGGCTAATGCTAATTGTGAAACTACAAATTTCTTTTTCCAGGGGTGCATTTGTCATCCCTCCTCGGGACGTAATATCGTTGATCCATCAATTATTTATGCATAGAAGAATATTATTATGCTTCGCGACAACGATTATGCGGTATCACCAGAGAAAGGTTCAATTATTCTTCACCTAAAGTCCGAAACCGGACAATGGCCTCATGATACAAGTCGTTAGTTTAGAAAAGAAAATAAAAAATTTCAGTAAATTAAAGGGGAGCAGACATATCATACAACAAGTGAATATTTAAACCTAAAAACAAAATTCCAATGAATAAATTAAAAGCAGATTCTATCTTCGTCAACAATCAATAAATTCATCAATAGTTAATACATACCAAAAATAAAAACATCATCTGCAAATATATTTAACGCTATCACACACAGTAGCTTCACACTCTCATTATCCCTTCCTTCTGCACAGGCAGCTTTTGAGCCACTTTCGTAAAACACCCGTACGCAAATTCAGGTATACTGCGCGCTTTCATTTCACAAAATCAGGCAAACACATGACAGATTTAATCACTCGCCCCCGCCGTTTGCGTCAATCCGCCGCGCTGCGCGCCATGTTTGAAGAGACAACACTGAGTTTGAATGACCTCGTGTTGCCGATCTTTGTTGAAGAAGAAATCGACGATTACAAAGCCATTGACGCGATGCCAGGCGTGATGCGAATTCCCGAGAGATACCTGGCCCGTGAAATCGAACGTATCGCCAACGCCGGTATTCGTTCGGTCATGACCTTTGGTATTTCCCATCACACCGATGCCATCGGCAGCGATACCTGGAACGAGAACGGCCTTGTCGCACGCATGTCACGCATCTGTAAGGATACCGTACCGGAGATGATCGTCATGTCCGATACCTGTTTTTGCGAATACACCTCGCACGGTCACTGCGGCGTGCTCTGCGAACACGGCGTGGACAACGATGCAACCCTGGAAAATCTTGGCAAGCAGGCGGTAGTTGCCGCCGCTGCTGGCGCCGACTTTATTGCGCCTTCCGCCGCAATGGATGGCCAGGTGCAGGCGATTCGCCAGGCGCTCGATGCCGCCGGTTTTACGCAGACGGCCATCATGTCCTACTCCACCAAATTTGCTTCTTCGTTTTACGGCCCGTTCCGCGAAGCCGCCGGTACCGCGCTGAAAGGCGATCGTAAAACCTATCAGATGAGCCCGATGAATCGCCGCGAAGCGATTCGTGAGTCGCTGCTGGATGAAGCTCAGGGCGCAGATTGCCTGATGGTCAAACCCGCCGGCCCATACCTTGATATCCTGCGCGACCTGCGCGAGCGTACCAACCTGCCGCTGGGGGCTTATCAGGTGAGCGGCGAATACGCGATGATTAAATTTGCCGCCCAGGCGGGGGCTATTGATGAAGAGAAAGTGGTGCTGGAAAGCCTCGGCGCTATCAAACGCGCTGGTGCCGATCTGATCTTCAGCTACTTCGCCCTCGATCTGGCCGAAAAGAAAATCCTGCGTTAATTCCCTGCCATTCCCCCGGTGGCGCTACGCTTACCGGGGCTACGACCTGCTCCGGTAGCCCTGTAGCCCGGGTCAGGCGTCAGCCGCAACCCGGGACTGATCCGGCATTTAAATACGGCTCCTGACTTCCCCCGGTGGCGCTGCGCTTACCGGGGCTACGGCCTGCTCCGGTAGTCCTGTAGCCCGGGTCAGGCGTCAGCCGCAACCCGGGACTGCTCCGGCATTTAAATACGGCTCCTGACTTCCCCCCGGTCGCGCTGCGCTTACCGGGGCTACGGCCTGCTCCGGTTGCCCTGTAGCCCGGGTCAGGCGTCAGCCGCAACCCGGGACTGCTCCGGCATTTAAATACGGCTCCTGACTTCCCCCCGGTCGCGCTGCGCTTACCGGGGCTACGGCCTGCTCCGGTTGCCCCTGTAGCCCGGGTCAGGCGCCAGCCGCAACCCGGGGACATGAACTCGCGCCAATCCCAAATCTTCACTCAACTGTAATCTGAGCGACATCTGCACCTTCTACTGTCAGGGCAGGACGGAGGAGGAAGCGCTATGTTTAGTCTCGACAATGTACTCGACGACCTGTGGCCTCAGGCGAGGCCTGCACCCTGGCAAAAAAAACTACTCAAAAAATTACTTCATGAGGAAGAGTTTCAACAATTTGCCGCTCGCCATCGCCACCTGAAAGGGCTTGATACGGTCGAACAGGTGCTTGAACATCTCAATATCCGCTGCGCGATTCCGGCGCACGATCTGGAACAAATCCCTGAATACGGTCCGCTGGTGATCGTCGCTAACCATCCCACCGGCACGCTTGATGGCCTTGCGCTACTCTATGCCGTTTCCCGCGTACGCCGCGATGTCAAGGTCGTGACTAACCGCCTGTTGACTCATCTTGAACCATTGAGCTCGCTGTTTATTCCCGTCGATAATATCAACGGCCGTACCGCCAAAGCCGCGCTGCAACAGATGGATCTCCAGTTGCAAAACGGCGGCGTGCTGATCTTTTTCCCGGCAGGGGAAGTCTCACGCCTGACGCGCCGCGGTATCCGCGATAAAAAATGGCACTCTGGCTTTATTAAACTGGCGGCCAAATACCGCGCCCCGCTCCTGCCGGCGTGGATCCGCGCGCACAACAGCGCGCTGTTTTACGCCAGTACTCTGGTTTCAGAAAACCTCCCCCTGCTCCTGCTGATGCAGCAAATGTTCCGCCGTCGCAACAGCAGCCTGCCGGTCAATATTGGTCAACAGATTGCCTGGTCAAGCTGGTTCGACCCTCAGAGCTCTTCTCGCGAGCTGACCGAGCGTTGCTATCGCCACCTGGAGCAATTCGGCAAGGGGCTTGCGGGGGTATTCAAAACCGAAAGCGCAATTGCGCGCCCCGAGGATCGCGCCCTGCTTAAACGCGAACTCAACCAGGCGGAGTGTCTCGGGCGCACGGCAGATGGCAAAATCATCTACCTGTGGCAGCGCAGCGGTCAGGAAGATGCGCCGCTGCTGCGTGAGCTGGGTCGCCTGCGCGAATTTGCCTTTCGCGCAGTCGGTGAAGGCAGCGGCAAACGCCGCGACGTCGACGGATATGATGACGATTACCTGCACCTGATTCTGTGGGACGAAGAGGACCTGGAAATCGTCGGCGCCTATCGCTTTATGCCCACCGCCATGCAGCTGGAAAAACGCGGTCTGGAAGGTATCTACAGCTATAGTCTGTTCCACTACGACGAGCGCATGGATGATATTCTCAAGCACGGCATCGAGCTCGGGCGCAGCTTTATTCAGCCGCGCTACTGGGGACGTCGCGGTCTGGACTATCTGTGGTCGGGCATCGGCGCCTGGCTGGCGCGGTATCCGCACTACCGCTATCTGTTCGGTCCGGTATCCATTTCCGGTGGCCTGCCGCCCGCAGCGCGCGATCTGCTGGTGGCTTTCTATCGCCTGTGGTTCCCGGCGACCCATTCGTTAGCAAAGTCTCGTCGCCCTTATCCGGCCTCACTCCCCGATGTGCTGGCGCAGTTTGGTGGCGAGGATTACAACGATGACTTAGCCAGACTGAAATCCCTGCTCGGCAACCTCGGTTGTGCGATTCCGCCGCTGTATAAGCAGTATTCTGAAGTGTGCGAACCGGGCGGCGTGCAGTTTATCGATTTCGGCAGCGACCCGGATTTCAACAATTGCGTCGATGGTCTGGTGCTGGTGGATTTGACCTATCTGAAGGCCAATCGCTATCAGCGCTATATTGGCACCCATTTAGACGCGCCAAAATCGGCATAAAAGCCTCTTCCCGGAGGCGGCGCGTTGCGTTTGCCCGGTAACTTGCTCATTTCCCGGCTTGCGGCGCATTGCGCCTTAGCCGGGTACAGGGCGATAAAAATTACCCCGCCCGGTAATACGGCTTATCCCCCAGAATCGTCGCCCGGTGCATAATCCTGCGCTGCGGCAGGTAATCCGCATTCGCATAATGCTGCGTCACGCGGTTATCCCAAATCGCCACGTCGTTCGGCTGCCAGCGCCAGCGCACCTGAAACTCCGGCTTCGTGACGTGGGCAAACAGGAAACTGAGCAGCGTCGCGCTCTCTTTTTCCGTCACGTCGACAATGCGGGTGGTGAACCCTTCGTTAACAAACAGCGCCTGCTTGCCGGTCACCGGATGAGTCCGCACCACCGGATGCAGCAGCGGCGGGTTTTTCACGACCGCCTCCTGCCAGCGCTGATGTTCCTCTTCGCTTTTGCGGTATTTATACTCCTGGAACGATTTACGGAAATCATGTTCCGCCCGCAGGCCGCCTAGCAGCTGGCGAAAGGGTTCAGAGAGCGCCTCATACGCCGCAACACCGCTGGTCCACAGGGTATCGCCGCCGGTTGCAGGCAGCTCTTTTGCCGCCAGGATCGCCCCGGCGGGCGGCGTCTCGATAAAGGTGACATCGGTGTGCCAGTTATCGTTATCCGGCGGATTATCGTCGTGGGTATCGAGAACGATAATCTCATCCACGCCCGGCGCATGGGGATAAACCGGATGAATATGCAGGTCGCCAAAACGCAGGGCGAGATCCCGCTGCTGCCGGGGGGTGATATTCTGCTCGCGCAGGAACACCACCTGATGGCGCAGCACCGCGTGATACAGCTGCTCAAACTGGTTGTCGCTCAGCGGGCGGGTGATATCGACGCCGGATATCTGCGCGCCAATATATGGCCCCAGCGGGGTAATGCTTAAACGTTCGCTCATTGGACTTCTCCATGCCAGGGCGTCAGGCGACGCTGCAACGCGCGCAGCCCCAGTTCCAGTAAAAAGGCGATGATCGCAATCACCGCGATGCCGGCCAGCACCACATCGGTGGCGAGGAACTCACCGGCGGACTGCACCATAAAACCTAATCCGCGGGTGGCGGCAATCAGTTCGGCAGCCACCAGCGTTGACCAGCCCACCCCCAGCCCGATGCGCAGGCCGGTGAGAATTTCCGGTAATGCACCGGGCAAAATCACCAGCCACAGCACCTGCGCCCGGCTGGCGCCTAAAGATTGCGCGGCGCGAATACGCACCTGCTGGGCGCTTTTCACTCCCGCCAGCGTCGACATCACCACCGGCGCAAAAATCGCGAGATAAATCAGTAAGATTTTGGGCGTTTCGCCAATGCCGAACCAAATGATCACCAGCGGCAGCCACGCCAGCGGCGGCACCGGTCGATACAGTTCGATCAACGGATCGAGAATCCCGCGGATCGTCGGACTCAGGCCCATGGCGATCCCGACCGGTACGCCCAGGATCGTCGCCGCGACCAGAGCGATCGCGATCCGCGCCAGACTCGCCGCCAGATGTTGCCAGAGGGTGGCATCCATAAAGCCCTGCGGACCGGCAATGGCGATCAGTTTCTGTAATACCTGCTGCGGCGGCGGCAGAAACAGCGGGCTAATCAGCTGTAGGGCGGTAACCCCCCACCAGATCGCCAGCAGCACCGCCAGCGTGGCGAAACTCAGCGTCAGCTGGCGGGAGAGCGGCCAGCGCCACTTCAGCGTCCGCGGCTGTGGTTTGTCATGAATCACCACGCTCATGAGAAGGCCTCCCGTTGTTCAAATACCCGGCTCAGGACATATTCACGCTGTGCGATAAATTGCGGGTCCGATTTGATGCTGCGGCAGGATTCGCCGGCGACAAAGCGGCGGCCAAAATCGAGCGGCAGCCGCTCCAGCACCCGGCCCGGTCCCGGCGATAGCAGCACCAGTTCGGTGGCCATAAATACCGCCTCTTCAATATCATGCGTAATCAGCAGCACCTGCTTGCCGGTCTCGTGCCACAGGCCAAGCAGCAGGGTTTGCATCTGTTCGCGGGTGAAGGCGTCCAGCGCGCCAAACGGCTCATCCAGCAACAGCAACTGCGGGTTTGCCGCCAGCGCGCGGGCGATGCCGACCCGCTGGCGCTGGCCGCCGGAGAGCTGCCAGATAAAGCGCTTTTCCGCGCCTTCGAGGCCGACTTTTTTCAGCATCCGCGCCGCGGTTTCCCGGCGGACGGCTTTATCCTCGCCCGCCAGCTGGAGTCCCAGCGCGACGTTATCCTGTACGTTGCGCCACGGCAGCAGCCCTTCATGCTGAAACACCACGCCGCGCTCGGCGCCCGGCCCTTGTACCCGCTGGCCTTCGAGGGTGATGCTGCCGTGCTGATAAGGCACGAATCCGGCAATCAGATTCAGCAGCGTGGTTTTCCCGCAGCCAGAGGGGCCGAGGACCACCAGCAGTTCGCCGCTGTCCAGCGTCAGGTTGATATCCGCCAGCGCCGGTTTGCCGCCGTAGTCGGCGGAAAGATGCGAGATTTGCAGCATCGTGGCCCCCTTACTTCACAAAACGGTCGGTAACGTACTGGCTGTAATCGTTCCCGGCGGCGGGCACTTTGCCCTGTTCTTTAAGAAACTTCGCGGTGTCGATAATGGCTTGATTCACCGGCCCGTTCAGTTCCTGCACCTGCTGGGCGGCGGTCAGATAGGTATTGCCTTTTACCAGCCCCGGAACATCGGCATCCGGCACGCCGCTCAGGCGCGACAGCTTGCTGATATTATCCGCCTGCTTCAGCCACGCATCCGGGTTGGCAATATACGGTTGCTGGGCATCAATAGCGCTTTTGGCAAAGGCTTTCACAATCTCAGGGTGTTTCTCGGCAAAATCTTTGCGTACCACCCAGACATCCAGCGTCGGCGCGCCCCATTCCCCCACCTGGGATGAGTCGGTCAGCACTTTGCCCTCTTTTTCCAGTTCGTTCACTGCCGGCGCCCAGACGTAGGCGCCGTCGATGTCGCCGCGCTGCCAGGCGGCAATAATCGCCGGCGGCTGTAGGTTGATAATCTGCACCTGGCCCGGCTTAATGCCCCAGTGTTTGAGCGCCGACAGCAGACTGTAATGGGTGGTGGAGATAAAAGGGACAGCGATGCGTTTGCCGATCAGGTCTTGCGGTTTGCTGATGCTCTTCTTCACCACCAGCGCTTCAGAGTTGCCAAGCTTTGACGCCAGCAGGAACACTTCAATCGGCACCTGCTGCGTGGCGGCGACCGCCAGCGGGCTGGAGCCGAGGTTGCCGATTTGCACATCGCCGGAAGCCAGCGCCCGCACGATGCTTGAACCGCTGTCGAATTTGCGCCAGTCGACGGTGGCGCCGCTCGCTTTGGCAAAGGTGTTATCCGCCTGGGCGACTTTCGCCGGCTCAGCGGAAGTCTGATACGCGACGGTGACGTTGACCGCCTGCGCCTGAAATGCCGCCAGCGCCAGTGTGGCGATAAGTGTGATACGCGATGATAGTGCCATAGAGTCTGCTTCCCATAGTTGTTATGGGTGCAGTATTTCCGGTGCGATACGTTTGATGAAGTAATTAAAAATTCTGGCTAAGAACAAAGCGTTTTTAGAAAAAAAACGGCAATGCTTATACACAAAATCATTCAAGATGCGTCGAGGCGGCAAGGGAACGAATTTGTACAGCCGCAGGCTGCCCTCGCAGAGAGGCAGCCTGAAGGATGACGTGTATTAAGATTTCGTTACATTCGTTACATATCCGCACCTCGAAGATTGCCAGCACAGCGGCGGCAGGCATCATAGGGCCATGATTCAGTAAGAGAGCAGAAACATGATTCGTGTGGTGCTGGTCGATGACCATGTGGTGGTGCGTTCCGGTTTTGCGCAGCTACTCAGCCTCGAAGAGGATCTTGACGTTGTTGGCCAGTTCAGCAGCGCGGCGCAAGCCTGGCCTGCGTTATTGCGCGATGACATCAACGTGGCGGTGATGGATATCGCCATGCCGGATGAAAACGGCCTCAGTTTGCTCAAGCGTCTGCGCGCGCAAAAGCCGCAGTTTCGCGCCATTATTCTCAGCATTTACGACACCCCGACGTTCGTACAGAGCGCGCTTGATGCGGGCGCCAGCGGCTATCTGACCAAGCGCTGCGGACCGGAAGAGTTAGTGCAGGCGGTACGTTCCGTCGGCATGGGCGGCCATTACCTGTGCGCCGATGCACTCAGGGCGTTGCGCGGCGGGCAACAGCCGGCGCAGGTGCTGGAAGTGCTCACCCCGCGTGAGCGCGAAGTGTTTGATTTACTGGTCAAAGGCGACAGCGTAAAAGAGATTGCCTTCCAGCTCGACCTCAGCCACAAAACGGTACATGTTCATCGCGCCAACGTGCTGGGCAAGCTGCAATGCCAAAGCACGATTGAACTGGTGCACTTCGCTCTCGACCATCAGCTGCTGGCAGGGCATTGATGTCGCGCAGCCTTCGCCATGGGGTCATTTCGCTGTTCATCGTCCTGGCCTGGGGTAGCGGCTGGCTGATGCTGTGGACACTCGGTTTTTATCTGACCCATAACGGCCAGCAGGCGGCGCTGTTTTTGCCGCACGGCGTTTATCTGGCGCTGCTGATCCTGCTTTCGCGCCGCTACTGGCCCGCACTGGTGATCCCCCCTCTGTTGATGCTGCTCTGGCTGCGCGGCGAACAGCTGCTGAACGGCTATATTCTGCTGACCGCGCCGTTGATTAGCCTGCTCCCAGCCGCTCTCGCCCAACAGTTCTGGCATCGTTTTCCCCTCTACTGGCAGCGGCTGACGCTGCTGCTGGCGACGGTAACCGCAAGTTCGTTAATCAACACGGTCCTGCTCTCGCCGTGGGTCAAAAGCCCGGCGATGATGCTCGGGCTGGCCTCGTTTACCGGCGGCGTACTGCTGACCCCGTTCGTCTATCTGGTTTTTGAATTTCTGCGCCAGCAGCACCGCTATCATCTGCTGGGGCTGGATACTAACAACCCGCCGCTGCGTACCTCGTTAATTATCTGGTGCAGCCTGTTCTTTATCATCGGCATCGGCACCCAAATGGTGCTGTCGCCGGAAATCGAGCGCCTGCTGTTAATTGTGGTGTTTTTGCCAAACGTGGTGATGGCGTGGAAGTTCGGCTGGCAGGGCGGCGTCCTCTCCGGCCTGCTGGGCAGCATGATGATCACCATCGCCCGCCAGGTTGGCGTCGGCTTCAGCAATCTGGTGGAGCTGGAAATTTTCCTGGCGACCCAGGCATTACTGGGAATTGGTCTGGGGATCGCCATCAGCCGCCAGCAGCACCTGGCGCAAAACCTGCACCACTACCGCCAGCGGCTGGAAACGGAGCTGGCGGCGCGACGGGCGCTGGCCGAGAAACTGGTGCATACCGAAGAAGATACGCGCAAGAGTCTGGCGCGCGAACTGCACGACGAAATCGGCCAGAACATCACCGCCATTCAGATCCAGTCGCAGCTGGTGAAACGGGCGCGCGATCCGGCGCAAGCCCAGGCCGCCGCCAGCCAGATCAACGATCTCGCCCGCCGGATCCACCACTCTACCCGCCAGCTGTTGCGCCAGCTGCGCCCCCCGGCCCTGGACGAACTGTCGTTTAAAGAAGCGTTGCACCATCTGCTCAACGAGTTTGCCTTTGCCGAGCGCGGTATTCGTTGCCAGTTTGACTATCAGCTTACCGCCACGCCCGAAAATGAAACGGTGCGCTTCACTCTCTACCGGTTGTTACAGGAGTTGCTCAACAACGTCTGTAAACACGCCGGAGCCAGCGAGGTGCGGATTGTCCTGCGTCAGCAGGGAGATGTGCTGCATCTGGACGTGACCGACAACGGTGTGGGGATCAGTGCCGACAACATGGCCGGTTTTGGCATTCAGGGGATGCGCGAGCGGGTCAGCGCCCTCGGGGGCGAGCTGACGCTGGAATCGCAGCGCGGGACGCGGGTAAGTGTTAACCTGCCCACAAATTTGCAACAAATCACCTTCTGACCAGGAAAAAGTCTTAGCCACTGCGGACTTTCTCTCATCCCCTTTCGAATTCACTTTCTTATAGTCAGCAAAACGGAGACGGCCATGCACGCACGCTCAGCAAGTGACATCACCCAACATTACCGGACGCTGCGTCCACAATTGCTGATGTACATGGTGATCGGCTATGCCGCGTTTTATCTGACGCGTAAAAGCGTCAACTACGTGCTACCGGCGCTGCAAACGGATCTCGGGCTGGATAAAGGCGATATCGGCCTGCTGGGGTCGCTGTTTTACCTGGCCTACGGTCTGTCGAAATTTACCGCCGGGCTGTGGCATGACAGCCACGGGCAGCGCGGGTTTATGGGCGCTGGCCTGTTCGCCACCGGCCTGCTGAACGTGGTGTTCGCCTTTGGCGAGTCGTTACCACTGCTGCTGGCGGTCTGGACGCTGAACGGCTTCTTTCAGGGCTGGGGATGGCCGCCCTGCGCCCGCCTGCTGACCCACTGGTATTCGCGCAACGAACGCGGCTTCTGGTGGGGCTGCTGGAATATGTCTATCAACATTGGCGGGGCGATTATCCCGCTGATTAGCGCCTTTGCCGCCCACTGGTGGGGCTGGCAGGCGGCGATGCTGATGCCAGGGATAATCAGCATGGCTCTGGGAATCTGGTTAACGCTGCAACTGAAAGGCACGCCAGAGGAAGAGGGATTGCCGTCAGTGGGCACCTGGCGTAACGACCCCTTAGAACTGCGTCAGGAGCAGCAAAGCCCGCCGATGGGACTGTGGCAGATGCTGCGTACCACGATGCTGAAGAACTCCATGATCTGGCTGCTGGGCGTCTCTTACGTGCTGGTCTACCTGATCCGTATTGCGCTCAACGACTGGGGCAACATCTGGCTAACCGAGAGCCACGGCGTCAATTTACTCAGCGCCAATGCCACGGTGATGCTGTTTGAAGCGGGCGGCCTGCTTGGCGCGCTGTTCGCCGGTTGGGGGTCGGATCTGCTGTTCAGCGGCCAGCGGGCGCCGATGATTTTGCTGTTCACCCTGGGGCTGATGGTCTCCGTCGCCGCCCTCTGGCTGGCGCCGGTGCATCACTACGCGCTGCTGGCAGTCTGTTTCTTTACGGTGGGCTTCTTCGTTTTTGGCCCGCAAATGCTGATTGGCCTCGCGGCGGTGGAGTGCGGACACAAAGCGGCGGCGGGTTCAATCAGCGGATTTCTCGGTCTGTTCGCCTATCTGGGGGCAGCGCTGGCGGGCTGGCCTCTGTCGCTGGTCATTGAACGCTACGGCTGGTCGGGGATGTTCAGTTTGCTCTCGGTCGCCGCGGTACTGATGGGTTTATTGCTGATGCCGCTGCTGATGGCGAGCATTACTACCTCTGCTGCTCAAAGGATAAAATAATGAAAAAAACTCTGCTCACTACCCTGATAGCTTCCGGCATGGCGCTGGCGACATTAAGCGGCGCGGCGCAGGCCAAAGGTCGTCTGGTGGTCTATTGCAGCGCCACCAACGAAATGTGTGAAGCCGAAACCAAAGCCTTCGGCGAAAAATATGACGTGAAAACCTCGTTTATCCGCAACGGCTCCGGCAGCACGCTGGCGAAGGTCGATGCCGAGAAGAAAAACCCGCAGGCCGATGTCTGGTACGGCGGTACCCTCGATCCGCAGTCCCAGGCCGGTGAAATGGGTCTGCTGCAACCCTATAAGTCGCCCAATCTTGCGCAGGTGATGGCGCAGTTCCGCGATCCGGCGAAGCTGAAAGGCAACTACTCCTCGGCGGTGTACGTCGGCATCCTCGGCTTCGGCGTGAACACCCAGCGTCTGAAAGAGAAAAACCTGCCGGTGCCAAAATGCTGGAAGGATCTGACGAAAGCGGAATACAAAGGCGAAATCCAGATAGCCGACCCGCAAAGCTCCGGCACCGCCTATACCGCGCTGGCGACCTTCGCCCAGCTGTGGGGAGAAGACCAGGCCTTTGATTACCTGAAACAGCTCAACGCCAACGTCTCGCAGTACACCAAATCCGGGATCGCCCCGGCGCGCAACGCCGCCCGCGGTGAAACCGCCATCGGCATCGGCTTCCTGCATGACTACTCGCTGGAAAAAGAACAGGGCGCGCCGCTGGAGCTGATCTCGCCGTGCGAAGGCACCGGCTATGAAATTGGCGGCGTCAGCATCCTCAAGGGCGCGCGTAACCTCGACAACGCCAGACTGTTCGTCGACTGGGTGCTGTCGAAAGAGGCCCAGGAGCTGGCGTGGAAAAAGGGCAAGTCCTATCAGATCCTGACCAACACCAGCGCCGAAACCTCGCCGAACTCGCTGAAGCTCGACGACCTGAAGCTTATCAACTACGACATGGATAAATACGGCTCAACCGACGTCCGTAAAGCGTTGATCAATAAATGGGTCAGCGAAGTGAAGATGGGTAAATAAGCCCACACCATGACTTCCTGACGTTAAGGTTACGTAGGCCGGGTAAGGCAACGCCGCCACCCGGCAATCATCGTCACCCTGAATGCCGGATGGCGCTCACGCTTATCCGGTCTGTTCGGGATTGAACAGCGGAAAACGTATGTCACACACACTTGCACTCCATCCCGTGAAAAAACGGGATGCGATATTCCTTTGGGTTTTGTTCGGCTGGCTGGCGTTCGCCCTGCTGCCGAGCTGGAGCCTGGATTACGGCCTGCAGGAATCCACGAGCGATGAAATCGTCGCAGCTTACGGCTGGTCACAGTTGAATGTCAGCTGGCTGTGGTATCTCTTACCGAGCCTGCTGCTGCTTCGTCCATGGCAGGAAGCCGCGCGGGAGCAGCGCAGCCGCCACTACCTCGACGCGGGCTGGGCGTTGTTATGTATGGCGTTTATCGTCATCAGCGCCACCGTTGAAGGGCGCGGGTTAGGCTATGCCACCATCGTGCTGTTTGTCGCGCTGGGGGCCATCATGACCCTGGCGCTGACCCGCCTCGAATGGCTGGGCGGCGACCGCTTTGTGATCGGTTCGCTGGTCACCATCGTGGCGTTAATCGGCGTCTTTATCGTCTGGCCGAGCATCGCCATTTTCATCCCGATGTTCACCAACGACGCCGGCGAGTTCGCCCCGCTGGCATTTATGACCGTGCTGTCGCAGGCGCATATTATCCAGGTGATCCTCAACTCGATTGCCCTGTCGATTGCGGTAGGCATCGGCTGCACTTTCTTCGGCCTGGTGCTGGCGATTTACACCACCCGCATCGCTCAACGCAGCGCCGTTATCGGCCGTATCTTCTCGATTCTGCCGATCGTCACGCCGCCGTTCGTCGTCGGCCTCGGCGTCACCCTGATGATGGGCCGTTCCGGCTACGTCACCGAATTGATGGTCGAGTGGTTCGGTTTGACCAATACCAACTGGCTGTACGGGTTTACCGGCATCTGGCTGGCGCAGGTGCTGGCGTTTACCCCAATGGCGTTTATGATCCTCGACGGGGCCATTAAAACCATTCATCCGTCGCTGGAAGAGGCGTCATACACCCTGCGCGCCAGTCGCTGGCAGACGTTTAACGGCGTGTTTGTCCCACTGCTGAAACCGGCGCTGGCGAATGCGTTTTTGATCGTCATCGTCCAGTCGCTGGCCGACTTCAGCAACCCGCTGGTGCTCGGCGGCAACTTCGATGTGCTGGCGACGCAGATCTACTTCTACATCACCGGTTCGCAGCTCGATTACCAGGCGGCGAGCACGCTGGGCGCGTTCCTGCTGCTGTTCTCGCTGCTGGTGTTCTGCATTCAGTATATGTGGATCGGCAAGCGCTCCTACGTCACGGTCTCCGGTAAATCCTATCGCGGCGACGTACAGCCGCTGCCGGTGACGCTGGTCTGGGGCGTGATCGCTATTCTGGCGGTGTGGGTGGCCTTCAACGCCCTGCTCTACGGCAGCATTTTCTACGGCAGTTTCACCGTGAACTGGGGCGTGGACTACACCCTGACGCTGGATAACTTTATCAAGCTGTTCGGTCAGGGGATGAGCGACGGCGCATGGCCTTCGCTGCTCGATACCCTGCTCTACGCCGGGATCGCCGCGCCGATCACCGCCGCCTTCGGCCTGCTGATCGCCTGGATCGTGGTGCGCCAGCAGTTTAAAGGCAAAAAGACCATCGAGTTCACCACCATGCTGTGCTTCGCGGTGCCGGGCACCGTGGCAGGCGTTTCCTACATCCTGGCCTTTAACAGCGCCCCGGTGTACCTGACGGGAACCGCGGCGATTGTAATTATCTCGATGGTGATGCGTAACGTGCCGGTCGGTATTCGCGCCGGGATCGCGGGCTTAGGGCAGATAGACAAATCGCTGGATGAAGCCTCGCTCAGCCTGCGTGCCGGGAGCCTACGCACCATTACGCACATTCTGCTGCCGCTGCTGCGTCCGGCTATTCTCTCGGCGCTGATCTACAGCTTTGTGCGCGCCATCACGACCGTCAGCGCCATTGTGTTCCTCGTCACGCCAGATACCCGCGTGGCAACGGCCTACATCCTGAACCGCGTGGAAGACGGCGAATACGGCGTGGCGATCGCCTACGGGTCGATTCTGATCGTGGTGATGCTGGCGATTATTTTCATCTTTGACTGGCTGATTGGGGAAGCGCGTATCTCCCGGTCTAAAGCCAAAAACCAGGCGTAATGGAGCGCACTATGAGTCAGAAAAATTTTGTTGAGCTGCGCAACGTCACCAAGCGATTCGGCAGCAACACAGTCATCGACACAATCAATCTCACCATCCCGCAGGGGCAAATGGTGACGCTGCTTGGTCCGTCCGGCTGCGGCAAGACCACGATTCTGCGCCTGGTGGCCGGGCTGGAAAAACCGAGCGAAGGGCAGATTTTTATCGACGGCGAAGACGTTACCCATCGCTCGATTCAGCAGCGCGATATCTGCATGGTGTTTCAGTCTTACGCCCTGTTCCCGCATATGTCGCTGGGGGATAACGTCGGCTACGGTCTGAAGATGCTGGGCGTGTCGCGCAGCGAAGTGAAAGCGCGGGTGAAAGAGGCGCTGGCGATGGTCGATCTGGAAGGATTCGAGGACCGCTATGTCGATCAGATCTCCGGCGGTCAGCAGCAGCGTGTGGCGCTGGCGCGCGCGCTGATCCTCAAACCGAAGGTACTGTTGTTTGACGAGCCATTGAGTAACCTCGACGCCAACCTGCGGCGCAGTATGCGCGATAAGATCCGCGAACTGCAAAAGCAGTTTGATATCACCTCGCTGTACGTGACCCACGATCAGAGCGAAGCCTTTGCGGTGTCCGACACCGTGCTGGTGATGAACAAGGGGCATATCATGCAGATCGGCTCGCCGCAGGATCTTTATCGTCAGCCCGCATCGCGCTTTATGGCAAGTTTTATGGGCGATGCCAACCTGTTCCCGGCCGCCTTCAGCGAGGATTTTGTCGATATCTATGGCTATCGGCTGCCGAGACCGCCGCATTTTGCCGCCCAGGGCGAAGGCAGCGTCGGCGTACGTCCGGAGGCGATTACTCTGAGCGATCGCGGCGAGGAGAGCCAGCGCTGCACCATCCGCCACGTGGCCTATATGGGGCCGCAGTATGAGGTGACGGTGGAGTGGCACGGGCAGGAGATCCTATTGCAGGTAAATGCGACGCGGCTGCAACCGGACGTCGGCGAACAGTATTATCTCGAAATCCACCCGTACGGGATGTTTGTGCTGGCCGATGCGGCGTAACTGACGCCGGGTGGCGGCTTGCGCCTTACCCGGCCTACGGTTCGTGTACGTTGCAGGACGGGTGAGCTGTGTTATC
>NZ_PIBO01000059.1:0-20691 GCF_002806725.1 Raoultella sp. T31 | reverse complement strand
CGCCGCCGGGCAGCACACCAGCTGTGCGCTTTTGTGGTCATACAGCTCGACCTTCACCCCGTAGGCCCGCGCAAGCGCAGCGCCGCCGGGCATCATGCCAGTCTGGCTCAGGTAGCCCGGCTAAGCGCAGCGCGAGCCGGGGGGATCCCCAGCCTGGCACGATAGATTATCGTAACCGCGCCAGCGGTAGTTGAGCACCGACAGCGCCCAGCAGGCGACAAACAGCCCGATAACCACAAAACCGGCGTCGCCGAGATTATCGTTCAGCGCGCCGACCCAGCGCCATAGCCCGCCGCTAAGCGAAAACTTGTCCATCAGCAGCCCCAGCGCTTCCAGACCACCGATAAATAATGCCACTACCACCGACGTGCCGGTAATGGTCATATTGTAATAGAGCTTGCGCTGCGGCTTGCTAAACGCCCAGCCGTAGGCGCCGACCATAAGCACATTATCGAGGGTATCCACCAACGCCATCCCGCTGGCAAACAGCGCCGGAAAGACCATGATCGACCAGATGGACATGCCGCTTGACGCACTGGCGGCAGAAATCCCCAGCACGCCGATCTCGGTGGCGGTATCAAATCCGAGGCCAAACAGAAATCCCACCAGATACATCTGCCAGCTACGGCTAATCAGACGAAAGGTTTTACCGAATAGCCAGCTCATCATGCCGCCGCCGGTCGCCACCTCATCGCTCACCTTGCCGCCTCTCTTCCACGCGCGAAAACTGCGCCAGACGCTGCGTAAAATCACCAGGTTGATAAACGCCATCAGTAATAAAAACAGCGCCGAGACCGCCGTGCCAATCACGCTGCCGGTATCGTGAAGCCAGCTCATCTGCCGACCGAAAGCGGTAGCGGTCGCGGCAATCGCCGCCGAAGCCAGTACCACAATCGACGAGTGACCCAATGAGAACCAGGCTCCGACGGCAAAGGGTCGACGCCCCTGCTGCATCATTTTGCGGGTGACGCTGTCAATCGCCGCGATATGGTCGGCATCGACCGCATGGCGCAATCCATACCCCCAGGCCAGCAGACTCGCCGCCATCAGCGCGCCACTATCGCCAAACGCCTGCCAGGCCCAGCACCAGGCCAGCAAATTTGCCACAATCAGTCCCAGCACCAGCGCGGCGGCACGTGGCTGCTGGCGTAAAATTGTCACTATCATGATGATGTCCTGTGAGCCTGCCAGCGGGCTGCGGCCACGACCGCCTGACCAAACGCGATGGCCCCATCGCCGGCAGGGAGCTGCTGCGGAAACAGCAGAGTAAAATCCGCCAGATAAAAGGTCAATCGTGAGACCAGCAGCCGGTTGTGCAACACGCCGCCGCTGAATGCCAGCGTAGTTATCCCCCGCGACGTCGCACAATCGCGCGCCATCGCAGCCACTCCGCAGGCCAGCGCATCGTGAAAGGCCCAGGCTTTTTGTTCGCGGTTCGCCCGCCATCCCAGCCACTGCGGCCAGAAGGTAGCCAGATCCAGTTCGCCCGCCTGCCACGGCAAGCGGACAGGATGCGTGACGCCATCGCAGGCGCTGGCTAACGCCTCCAGCCGACAGGCCGCCTCGCCTTCATAGCTCAGGCTGTCCGCCGCGCAGCCCAGTGCGCAGGCCACCGCATCAAACAATCGCCCGCAGGACGACGCCTTCGGCGCATTCATCCCCCGCGCAATAGCCCGCGCCAGCAGCGGCCAGTTGTGCCGGCGCAGCGCCGCGGTTTGCGCATCGTGTTGCCAGTCGTCGACGTAGGCCAGGCAGTGAGCCAGCAGATTGCGCCACGGCTGACGAGCCGCCAGATCGCCGCCGGGGAGTGCCACCGCCGGTAGTCCGCCGAGGCGTTCGCACTGCCGGTAGTTGACCCGCAGGCACTCGCCGCCCCACAGCGCGCCGTCTTCCCCCATACCGATACCGTCAAGGACCACGGCTATCACCTCGCCGCCGTCCAGCGGCCAGCCGTGTTCCGCCAGGCAGGCGGCGGCATGGGCATGGTGATGCAGGACGCGCTCAACCGGCAGCGCCAACGAGGCCGCCCACTGCGTCGAGCGGTAGCCCGGATGCGCATCGCTGACCACCAGGCTGGGGGTGAAACCATAAACCTCTTGCATCAGACGCCGCGCCTGATGCCACTGTTGTTCTACGCCCTCATCGCCGAGGTCGCCGAAGTGCTGACTCAGTACCGCCTGCTCTCCACGCGCCAGACAAAAGGTATTTTTCATATCGGCGCCGAGGCACAGCAGCGGCGGCACGTCACGAAACCCCGGCGGTAGCGGCATCGCGTCGGGCACATAGCCCCGCGAACGACGTAGCATTTCACCACTTTGCCGCACCACCGAGTCATCCATCCGCTGCACGATGTCGCGGTTGTGCAGCAGAAAGCCATCGGCAATCCCGGCCAAATCGCGCAGCGCATCGGCGTTGGCGATCGCCGGTGGCCGTCCGCTCAGGTTGCCGGAGGTCATCACTAAAGGCCGTGCCAGCGCCTGCAAAACCAGATGCTGCAACGGATTAGATGGCAGCATCACCCCCACTTCATTCAGCGCGGGCGCAATGTCGTCACACAGGCCATCAACCTGTGATTTCTCGATCAATACGATGGGCGCTGCGGGTGAAGTCAGTAACGCCTGCGCCGCTTCCGGCAGGCTGTCTGCCGTCGGCAGCATCACCGCCAGCGGCTTTGCCGGACGATGTTTGCGCGCGCGCAGCAACGCCACCGCGCGCGGATTCCCGGCGTCACACACCAGGTGAAAACCGCCCACCCCCTTGATGGCGACAATCAGTCCGTCTTGCAACTGGCGAATGGCCGCCTGCAAGGCCGCCTCTCCGGTCAGCGATTGCGCTTCAGTACGCCACTCCAGACGCGGGCCACAGTCGGCGCAGGCCACCGGCTGAGCATGAAAACGTCGGTCGCCAGGGTGGCGATACTCGGCCTCGCAGCGCGGACAGAGGGGAAAAGGGGCCATTGAGGTAAAGGGACGGTCATAGGGCATCGCGCGAATAATGGTGAAACGCGGCCCACAGTGGGTACAGTTAATAAACGGATAGCGGTAGCGGCGCTCCTGCGGATTGTTCATCTCCGCCAGGCACGCCGGACAGGTGGCCGCATCGGGCACAATCTGGGTACGCATACTGCCGCCGCCGCTTTCGCGGATGGCGAAATCCTGCGGCTGCCTACGCCAGTGAAACGGCCGGGTTTCCACGCTGTCGATGCGCGCCAGCGGCGGGCAGCGGCGGGTCAGCGCGGCGAGAAATGCCGCCTCATCGCCCAGCAGGCGCACCAGTACCCCGTCACCGTCGTTACATACGTCGCCGCAGCGTGCTGACTGCTGCGCCAGCTGCCAGACAAAGGGGCGGAAGCCCACCCCCTGCACTTTACCGCGAATGCGAATCTGCACCCCGTTCATCGCGCCATAGCCTTACCAGGCCAGCGCCGTACGACGACGTTTTTCGCTATTCATCTGCTCAAGCTTATTGCGATCCACGCAAACCAGCGCATGCGTCGGGCAGACCTCTATACAGGCGGGTCCCTCTTCGCGGTGATGACAAAGATCGCATTTATTGGCTTCCGCTTTTTCCGCCATCACGTTCAGCCCGGCGCCGCTATGACGAATCACCGGACGCACGACCACCTCCATAGCGCCGTACGGACAGGCCACCACGCAGGTTTTACAGCCGATGCAGCGCTCCTGCATCACGTGGATAAAGCCTTTATCCCGGCTGATAGCGCCGTTCGGACAGACGTTGGCGCACGGCGCGTCTTCACACTGACGACAGGCGGTCGCCGTCGAGACGTTAACGCCTTTGATCACATGGATACGCGGTAAGAAGGATTTGGGCGTCAGCGCGGCGCAGTCCTGATTTTCCTGATGAGAGACCACGCAGGCCACTTCACAGGTGCGGCAGCCGATGCATTTGCTTGCGTCGGCGATAATGAAACGGTTCATCCATTTCTCCAGCAGTAAGAAGGTTACGCGGCGGAGTATGCATAATACGTTCCAGTTTTTATCACACTGATATTAAAGGAAATGAATAATATAAAGACGAAGAACCGATTCTGTCATCGTCACATCTGACGATGACAGGTGACGACGTCAGGCGAACGGTCCCGGGGCTATCGAGTCACGTTCAAGCAACTCGCCGGGGAAGGTTTGCTGATATTTAAAATCGCCGCCGTCGAGCATAAAGATCAGTCGGTTAATGCTCTCCTTGATCATCTCCGTCACCGGTATTTTGACGCTGGAGAGCGCCGGAACCATATACGGCGCCAGCACGATATCATCGAAGCCGATGACCGAGACCTGCTGCGGGATCCGCACGCCCTGCTGATGTAGCTGCTTCATCGCGCCAATCGCCATGTCGTCATTGCTCGCCACCAGCGCACTGTAACCAACATCGCGCCGACGCAGCGTCTCTACACCGGCCGCGCCGGTTTCCGGCGTCCACCGGCCCTCAACAATCAGCTCATTATTCAGCGAAATTCCGTGTTTCGTCAGCGCATCTTTATAGCCGGAAAGGCGTTCAATCCCGGTTGGCGAGTCCAGCGAGCCGGTGATAAACGCAATATCGCGATGACCGCGGGTAATCAGCTTTTCGACCGCCATAAACGCCGAGGCTTTTTGATCGGACCAGACGCAGTGGCTGGCATTGCGCCGCAGGCGGCGGTTGAGCACCATAATCGGCTGCGCCTGGTTTTCCACGATCTCGTCCATTTCATCAACGCTGAGAAAACGCGGATAGATGATAATGGCATCGCAGCGCAGGTCGAGCAGGTGCTGGATCGCCGCGCGCTCTTCTTCGGCGCTGTGCTTGCCGTCGGCCAGAATCAGCTGGCGTCCTTTGTCTTCCGTCATCCGCGCAACGTGAAACAACAACTCGCTAAAATAGACCCCGTGATAAAGGGTGTTGGTCACCACCAGCCCCAGCGTCTGACTCTTTCTGGTGGCCAGGTTACGCGCCAGCAGATTCGGCCGATAGCCGCTTTCCGCCACAGCCTGGAATACGCGATCTTTCGTTTCCTGGCTGACATAGCCGTTGCCCGACAGCACCCGGGAAACGGTCGCCTTCGAGACGCCCGCGCGTTTCGCCACCTCCAGCATCGTTGCCATGTTGTTCTTCCTGTTGCAAAAGATGCCCGCAGTGTACTGCACGCCTCGCCGTTTTACAGCTTTGACTCGCGCGCAGCGCAGATTCTTTCCCGCCTCACATAGCGATCGAAATCACAAAACGAGAAAATGATTTTTTTAGATCTTGTTAGAACAAATGAAACTCATCATGATTTTGTGGAACCGGTTTCCTATGTATCTCAGATAGCGCACGCTCCTCAGGTGCGATAACTAGCCAGTACTCTATTGATTAAACAGGATAAAATCCGATGTCTAAAAATTACGCAGCCCTGGCGAAGCAAATTCTGACGGCAACAGGCGGGGCGGATAACATCGCGGCTGTCACCCACTGTATGACCCGTCTGCGGTTTGTGGTCAAAGATAACGCGCGGGTGGACAGCGCCGCGCTGAAAAGCCTGAAAGGCGTGCTTGGCGTGGTGCGCAGCGACAACCAGTGCCAGGTTATCATCGGCAATACGGTATCGCAGGCGTTTCGCGAAGTGGTCAACCTGCTGCCGGACGATATGCGCCCCGCGGAACCTGAGGGCAAACCGCCGCTGACGTTAAAACGTATCGGCGCTGGGATCCTCGATGCGCTGATCGGCACCATGTCGCCGCTGATCCCCGCCATCATCGGCGGATCGATGGTCAAACTGCTGGCGATGATCCTTGAGATGAGCGGCGTTCTGCCTAAAGGTTCGCCCACGCTAACCATTTTGACCGTTATCGGCGACGGCGCATTCTTCTTCCTGCCGCTGATGGTCGCCGCCTCCGCGGCGGTAAAATTCAAAACCAATATGTCGCTGGCGATCGCCATTGCCGGGGTGCTGGTCCATCCGAGTTTTATTGAGCTGATGGCGAAAGCGGCTCAGGGCGAGCACGTTGAGTTCGCCTTTATTCCGGTGACGGCGGTGAAATACACCTATACCGTTATTCCGGCACTGGTGATGACCTGGTGCCTGTCATATATCGAACGCTGGGTAGATAAAATTACCCCGGCGGTGACGAAGAACTTCCTTAAGCCGATGCTGATCGTGCTGATTGCCGCGCCGCTGGCGATCCTGCTGATAGGCCCGCTCGGGATCTGGATCGGCAGCGCCATCTCCGCGCTGGTGTACACCATTCATAGCTATCTGGGCTGGCTGTCGGTGGCGATTATGGGCGCCCTGTGGCCGCTGCTGGTGATGACCGGGATGCACCGCGTTTTCACCCCGACCATTATTCAGACCATTGCCGAAACCGGTAAAGAAGGGATGGTAATGCCGTCAGAAATCGGCGCCAACCTGTCGCTGGGCGGCTCATCGCTGGCGGTAGCCTGGAAAACCAAAAATCCGGAGCTGCGCCAGACTGCGCTGGCGGCCGCGGCCTCCGCCATTCTGGCCGGGATCTCCGAACCGGCGCTGTACGGTGTCGCGGTGCGCCTTAAACGTCCGCTGATCGCCAGCCTGATCAGCGGCTTTATCTGCGGCGCGGTGGCCGGTATCGCCGGGCTTGCCAGCCACTCGATGGCGGCACCGGGCCTGTTCACCAGCGTCCAGTTTTTCGATCCGGCTAACCCGATGACCATCGTCTGGGTCTTTGGGGTGATGGCGCTGGCGGTGGTGCTCTCCTTCGTGCTGACGCTGCTGCTCGGCTTTGAAGATATCCCGGTAGAAGAGGCCGCCGCCGATGCCCGAGCGCGCCAGACCACGACCCGGCCATCACACGTCTGAACACTATTTTTTTGCAAGCGAGGTAACGCATGTCGACTTTTCCACACGGCTTTTTATGGGGCGGCGCGCTGGCCGCAAATCAGTCTGAAGGAGGGTATCTCGAGGGCGGCAAAGGGCTGACCACCGTGGATACGCTGCCCCACGGCGCGAACCGCATGCCGGTAAAGCTCGGGCTGGAGAAGCGTTTTCAGCTACGTGACGATGAATTTTATCCAAGCCACGAGGCCATCGATTTTTATCATCGCTATAAAGAAGATATCGCTCTGATGGCGGAGATGGGCTTTCGCGTCTTCCGCACCTCAATTGCCTGGAGTCGTCTGTATCCGAATGGCGATGAGCTGGAGCCAAATCAAGCAGGGATCGCCTTTTATCGCTCGCTGTTTGCAGAGTGCAAAAAGTACGGGATTGAGCCGCTGGTGACCCTTTGCCACTTCGATGTACCGATGCATCTGGTCATTGAATACGGTTCATGGCGCAATCGTAAAATGGTGGAGTTCTTTACCCGCTACGCCCGTACCTGCTTTGAAGCCTTCAACGGGCTGGTGAAGTACTGGCTCACCTTCAACGAAATCAACATTATGCTCCATAGCCCCTACTCCGGCGCCGGGCTGGTGTTTGAAGAGGGGGAGAACCAGGAGCAGGTCAAGTACCAGGCGGCTCACCACGAGCTGGTGGCCAGCGCGCTGGCCACCCAAATCGCCCACGAGGTCAACCCGCACAACCAGGTCGGCTGTATGCTGGCGGGCGGCAATTTTTATCCGTACTCCTGTAAGCCGGAAGATGTGTGGATGGCGCTGGAAAAGGACCGCGAAAACCTGTTCTTTATCGATGTGCAGGCGCGCGGCGCCTACCCGGTGTGGGCTGCGCGGGTATTCCGTGAAAAAGGGGTGGTGATAGCCAAAGAGCCGGGCGATGACGAGATTCTCAAGCATACCGTTGATTTTGTCTCTTTCAGCTATTACGCCTCGCGCTGCGCCTCAGCGGAGATGAACGCCAGTAACACCAACGCCGCCAATATCGTTAAATCACTGAAGAATCCGCATATTCAGGCCAGCGAATGGGGCTGGGGCATTGACCCGCTTGGTCTGCGCATCACCATGAATATGATGTATGACCGTTATCAGAAGCCGCTGTTCCTGGTGGAGAATGGCCTCGGCGCCCGGGACGAGATCGATGCCAACGGCGAGATTCATGATGACTACCGCATCAGCTATTTGCGTGAGCATATCAAAGCGATGCGCGACGCTATTGCCGACGGGATCCCGGTGATGGGTTATACCAGCTGGGGCTGCATCGATCTGGTCTCCGCCTCTACCGGCGAAATGAGCAAGCGCTATGGCTTTGTGTACGTTGATCGCGACGATGCCGGTCACGGTACGCTGGCGCGTAAGCGTAAAAAATCGTTCTGGTGGTATAAGAAGGTGATTGCCAGCAACGGGGCGGATCTGGAGTAGCCTGTATTGCCGGGTGGCGGCTCACGCCTTACCCGGCCTACACACTGCGATTGCACAGGCCGCCCTTCAGGGTTTTCCCTGCCTGCGCTGCGCTTAGCCGGGCTACGCGTCATACAGCTTGTGGCCCCGTAGCCCGGGTAAGGCGTTTACGCCGCGACCCGGGAAAAAAGTAAACTTGCTCCCCCTGGCCAAACTCCCGGCTCGCGCTGCGCTTAGCCGGGCTACGCGTCGTACAGCTTGTGGCCCCGTAGCCCGGGTAAGGCGTTTACGCCGCGACCCGGGAACAAAGTAAACTTGCTCCTCCATGGCCGAACTCCCGGCTCGCGCTGCGCTTAGCCGGGCTACGCGTCGTACAACTTGTGGCCCCGTAGCCCGGGTAAGGCGTGTACGCCGCGACCCGGGAACAAAGTAAACTTGCTCCTCCATGGCCGAACTCCCGGCTCGCGCTGCGCTTAGCCGGGCTACCAGGGTACTGTAGCCCGGTCAGCCCGTAGCCCGGCTACGCGTCAGCGCAAGCCGGGGGATACCGCCTCTTCGGCCGCCTCAAGCTGCGCAAATCCGCCGCTGCCCTGCCAGCCGTTAAGCTTCTGATACACCCGTTCGACCGCGTCCTTAATCGGCTGGGTCATCGGGTAATAAAAGCCGACGATATCCGGCTGAATCCCGAGAAAAATCACCTCGCCAACATCCTCTTGCAACTGGTCGATCAGATAATTGAGCGGCATATTGTGGGTGGTCATCATAAACATTTCGGCGATATCGTCCGGGTCGACGAGACGAATTTCGCCGGGGTTGAGCCCCATATCGGTAGCATCGACGATTAACAGCCTCTCCGGGCGCAGCTCGCGAATGGCGACGATGTCGTTTTCCGGGGCGCTGCCGCCGTCAATCACTACCCATTCACCGACCGGCCTGGCGGCGCACATCTCCGCCAGCAACGGGCCTGCGCCGTCGTCGCCCATCATGCTATTGCCAACACAGAGTAAAACGTCAGTCACGGAGTCTCCTCACCATCAGGTAGATGGCGCTTTCCTGGTGAATATCATGCAGCATGCTGAGCATGGTTTTACTCCACGCCTGCTGTTCGGGGGTCTGCCGGGCCTGCGCTTTATCAAAGGCGTGGGCGAGCATCGTCACATGGTTGCTGTCGATCACAATCTCGCCGTACTTCGGCACGCCTTCCATCTTGCGCCGCGCGGCGCTGCCAGCGTCCAGCGTGGCTATCCACGCCAGATACTCTTCCCACGGGCAGCTCAGCGCCGTCTCCAGACAATCAATGACGCCGAGGTGGTGGCCAATCGCCAGGCTGTAATAGACCACCTGCTGCGCCTGATCCGGCGTGGAGTCGTTCTCATCAATAAATTTACGGCTCAGCTGACTGAACACCACCGTCTCGCTCATCGGATACGCGCCCCCTCGACCACCAGGTTCAGATGGGTGACTATCTCGGTCAGACGCGGATCTTTTTCCGCCTCCAGCCAGCGCACCACCTGGCTATCCCCCTGCGCCAGCAGGCGCATATAGTCATCGGCAATCTGACGCCCGTAGCGGTAACCCGCCAGACGACGCGCTTCGCGGTCGATACGCACGCGCAGCGGTTGCACCATGCCGGGGTGGAGAATCTCCGCCGCTTTGTCATCCTGCTCGCCCGGCAGACGGGCATGTATTTTCTGTTCCAGCAGGCCCAGCGCCATGGCGAAGCCGTACAGCGTCGCGGCCGGGGTCGGCGGACAGCCCGGAATATAGACGTCCACCGGGACAATTTTGTCGGTGCCGCCCCACACGCAGTAAAGGTCGTGGAAAATACCGCCGCTGTTGCCGCAGGCGCCGTAAGAGATGCAGATTTTCGGATCCGGCGCCGACTGCCAGGCGCGCAGCGCCGGTGAACGCATGGCGCGGGTGACCGCGCCGGTAAACAGCAGAATGTCGGCATGGCGCGGTGACGGCACCACTTTGATCCCGAAGCGTTCGGCATCAAACAGCGGCGACAGGGTGGCGAAAATCTCAATTTCGCAGCCGTTGCAGCCGCCACAGTCCACGCGATAGACATAGGCGGAACGCTTAATTTTCTTCAGCAGCGATGCCTTCATGCTGGCGATGGACTCCTCCACCGTCATCGGCAACGGGATGCCGTTTTCATCGCGCGGGCCCAGTAAATTGCTCATCAGCAGGCCTCTCTCATATGGCGAGTCAGTTCAATACGGTCGGACGGCACCAGGCACTTCTGGCGTTTACACTCCGGGCAGGTCTCGAAGCTTTCGCGATGCAGTTCAGCGCGCGTATCGCCGTTGTGCCTGAGCAGCGCGATGGCGTAGTCGATCTCTTTTTGTACGGCGAACGGGCGTTCGCACACCCGGCAGTGGCAGATGGCAAAGCGCGACTGCTGGAGGAAATCCTCTTTCTTCCATACCGCCAGCTCATACTCCTGCGACAGCTTGATGGCCGCCGTCGGGCACACCTCTTCGCAGCGGGCGCAAAAAATGCAGCGCCCGAGGTCGAACTGCCACGCCAGCTCGCGCGTCACCAGGTCCGTCGCCACCGTCAGCGCGTTCGACGGGCAGGCGTTAACGCAGGCCGCGCAGCCGATACACTGCTGCGGCGTATGTTCCGGTTTGCCGCGAAAGTTTTTATCTACCGGCATCGGCTCCAGCGGATAAGCGTGCGTCGCGTTGCCGGTTTTGATCACTTTTTTGATAAAGGTAAACATGGCGATTCCTTATTTCAGCGGCGAGTTTTTACGCTCGATGCTGTAGCGCTCCAGCTCTTTGTACGGCACCACTTTGCTTTTTTTCTTCCGCACATCGACCACGGTCATGCGGTCGGTACAGGAGTAGCACGGGTCGAGGCTACCGATAATCAGCGGCGCGTCGGAGACGGTGTTGCCGCGCAGCATATAGCGCAGGGTCGGCCAGTTGGCGTAGGTGGCCGCACGGCAGCGCCAGCGGTACAGTTTCTGGTTGTCGCCGGTCATGCTCCAGTGGATATCATCCCCGCGCGGCGCTTCCGAGAAGCCCAGCGCAAAACGGTGCGGGATATAGGTAAAGCCTTCCACCGCCAGCGGGCCGCCCGGCAGGTTATCGAGGCCGAAGTCGATCATATTCAGCGCAGTGTAGACTTCGTTGATACGTACCTTCAGACGCGAAATTACATCGCAACCCTGCTCGCTGTGCACTTCCATCGGCAGCAGGCCGTAACCGACAAACGGGTGATCGGCACGGGTGTCGCGGGCGTGGCCGCTGGCGCGCACCATCGGGCCGACGTTGCTGAAGTCGCGGGCGATTTGCGGGTCAAGACGACCGATGCCGACGGTACGCTGTTCCATATTCGGCGTACTGAGCAGCATATCCACCAGCTCCTGCACATCACGGCGCATCTGCTGCGCCAGCGCTCTTGTCTGGATCATGTCCTCTTTCAGCAGGTCGCGACGGATGCCGCCAATCAGGTTCATCCCGTAGGTTTTACGCGCCCCGGTGAGGATCTCCGCCATCTTCATTGACGTCTCACGCACGCGGAAGAACTGCATAAACCCGGAGTCAAAACCGGTGAAATGACAGGCGAGACCGAGGTTCAGCAGGTGCGAGTGCAGGCGTTCCACCTCCAGCAGAATGGCGCGGATCATCTGCGCGCGTTCCGGTACCACGATGCCCATCGCATTCTCGACGGAGGTGGTGTAGGCCGTACTGTGGGCAAAGCCGCAGATACCGCACACCCGGTCCGACAGGAAGGTCACTTCGTTGTAGCCCATGCGGGTTTCCGCCAGCTTTTCCATGCCGCGATGGACGTAGAACAGGCGGTAATCGGCGTCGATGATATTCTCGCCGTCAACGAACAGGCGGAAGTGGCCGGGTTCATCGGAGGTGACGTGCAGCGGGCCAATCGGCACCACGTTGTTTTTCTTGCTGCCCAGCTCGTTGATAAACTCGTAGGTCTCCGCATCGGTGGTCGGCGCCGGGCGCTGACGATAATCCATGCTGTCTTTACGCAGCGGATAGAGTTCATCCGGCCAGTCGTCCGGCAGTACCAGGCGGCGCTCATCCGGCAGCCCCACCGGTATCAGACCGTACATATCGCGCACTTCGCGCTCGCCCCACACGGCGGCAGGCACGCGCGGCGTCACCGACGGATATTCCGGTTTGTCGGCATCCACTTCGACGCGCACGGTTATCCAGCAGCGGGTGCCCTGCTCCATCGATAGCACGTAATACACGGCATAGTGGCCGTTAAGCTTCCGTTCGTCGTTACCGAACAACACCGACAGCCAGCCGCCCTGCTGGTAGTAGAGGAACTCCACGACTTCCGGGAGATAGTTGACCTTCACCGTCACGGTGAGCTGATCTTTGGTCTGCCAGGCCTCGTCGAGCACCACGCCCGGGAAGGCCTGATGCAGCGCGGCGAGATAGTGTTGACCGATTTTTTCTTCAGACATGCTCAAACTCTCTTAATCACGCCGCCAGCAAGGAGACGAAAGCTAAAAACGCAAAGCCAAAACCGGCCCAGGTGACGCGGGAAGTGGCACAAAAGCGCAGACGCGCCATGCTGTTTTCAAACAGGGCGATAACCAGCACGCCCGCCACCAGCTTGCCGATGGCGACGACCAGCGCCAGCAGCAGGCCGGCGACACTAAAGTGAGTCATCTGCCCCCACGGGATAAACACGCCGACAAACATCTGCAGCACCACCAGTTGTTTGAGGCTGATGCCCCACTTCAGGACCGCAAAACCGCTGCCGCTGTATTCGGTCAGCGGCCCCTCCTGCAGCTCCTGCTCCGCTTCCGCCAGGTCGAACGGCAATTTGCCCATTTCGATAAAGGTGGCAAACGCGCAGGCGCACAGCGCCAGCACCAGCGGCACCGAGTGGGCAGTGGGCCAGTGATAAAGGGTGTCGGTGATGCTGCTGATATGGGTGGAACCGGCGACCTGCGCCGTCACCCACAGGCCAAGCAGCAAAATGGGCTCCACCAGTACGCCAAGAATCGCTTCGCGGCTCGCCCCGAGAGCGGTAAACGGACTGCCGGTGTCCAGACCGGCGATAGCAAAGAAGAAACGGGCGATAGCAAACAGGTAAATCAGCGTGATCAGGTCGCCCAGCCCTGGCAGCGGCGAATCGACGGTGACGACCGGCAGCGCGCTGGCAATGGTCAGCATGACACCTACCATCACATACGGCGTCAGGCGGAATACCCAGCCGGAGGCATCAGGACCGACGCTCTGACGACCCAGCAGTTTGAGGATGTCGCGATACTCCTGTAGCACCCCCGGTCCGCGGCGGTTGTGCAGGCGGGCGCGCGCCACGCGGGTGAGCCCGGACAACAGCGGCGCGGCGGCGAACAGCGCCAGCGCCTGCAATAGTGCAATTAAAACGCTCATTCTCAGGCTCCTCGCGAAATGACAATAACCACCAGCGCCGCCAGCTCAACCAGCGCGACGCCGCGGAACAGCGCAGGCGCCGAGGCGCACTGCCAGCCGGGGATCAGACGCACCGGATTCAGCCAGTGACGCAATTTCAGCAGCGGCGCAAAGGCCTCTTTAACCGGCATGGCGAAACCATGAGCGGTGATGACCATCGATTTTTCATGGTCGTAGCCGCAGACCCATGCCGCACCGCGAGAGCGGGCCGGCAGACGGTCGCCTTTAAAGAAGATCATCAGCAGGAACGGCAGCAGCGGACAGGCCAGCAGCAGAATGGCGATCAGCGGCTGCGACACCACGCTTGCGATCTGCGCCTGCACCGGTAAAACCCTGATGACCAGGGTCAACAGCCACGGCGCGGCGACCCCACCCGCCACGCAGCACAGCGCGGCGAGTACGACGCTTGCCGTCATCAGCCGCGGCGCGCAGGTGGCGCTCTCCGCCTCCGGAGTCCGCGGTGCGCCAAGGAAGGTGACGCCGTAGACTTTTGCCATACACATCACCGCCAGCGCGCCGGTTATCGCCAGGCCAACGGCCAGCAGCGGCCCAAGCAGGCGGCCGATAAAGGCGTCGCTGGTGCTCAGTTTGAAGAAGGACTGGTAGATAACCCACTCGCCGGCAAAACCGTTCAGCGGCGGCAGCGCGGCCATCGCCATCAGGCCGACCAGCATCGCCAGCGAAATCAGCGGCATTCTTTTCCCTATCCCGCCCAGTTTTTCGATATCGCGATGGCCGGTACGGAACCACACGGCGCCGGCGCCGAGGAACAGCGTCGTTTTGAACAAACTGTGATTGATCAGGTGATACATCCCGCCGATAAAGCCCAGCGCCATCAGGCTATTGCTGTTGAGCGCCAGGCCGGTGACGAAGGCGCCAAGCCCCAGCAGAATAATGCCGATATTTTCCAGAGTGTGATAAGCCAGCAGGCGCTGAATATTGTGTTCCATCAGGGCATACAGTCCGCCGATAAATGCGGTGACCATCCCCACGACCAGCAGCAAGATGCCCCACCACAGCGGCGGCGCACTCCCGGCAAGCGAGACCGTCAGCATGCCAAACAGCCCCACTTTCATCACCACCGTGGAGAACAGCGCGCACGCCGGCGCGCTGGCCCCGGCGTGCGCCTGCGGCGCCCAACCGTGCAGCGGGATAACGCCCGCCAGCAGCGCGAAACCGACCAGCGCTGGTAGCCACAGCAGCATATTTTGCGGGCCGTGGGCGGCGAGCAGGCTAATCTGCGCCAGGTCAAGGGTGCCGTACAACGACCACACCAGCCAGCAGCTCCACGCCATCAGCAGCGTTCCCAGGCGTCCCAACGCAAACCACAGCTTTGCCGATTGCGCGCAGCCGGTCAGAAATGCCCCGCACAGGGCCATTATCTCCGCCATCACCACCAGCGTGCCGAGGTTGGTCACCACCAGCGCGCAGGTTGCCGAAGCCAGCAGCAGGTTCACCAGCAGGCCGTTGGCTTTTACCTGCGGATGGCGGTGCCAGGCAATATTAAACAGGGCGATGGGCAGGGCGCTGAGGCCAATGGCGAGCAGCCATAGCGCATTGATACCGTTGACCCTAACCGGCAAAGAGAGCATCGGCAGCATGCCGTCATTCAGCCGTTCCGGGGTTATCAGCGTCGCGATAGCGGCGACGATCAGCATGGCGCTGGCCACCGCGCCGCCGATCCCGGCAATCGCCCCGCTTAACGGTTTTCTCCGGGTAAAGAAAAATGCCAGCACGCCGCTGGCGGCATACCACAGCACCGCCTGGTTCACTAAAGAAATCACGCTCATTTCACGCCCTCCGGTTGCGACTGAAACAGCGACATATCGCCGAGGTCGGTATTAAAGGTCAGCTCACGCTTGCGCTTGCTGGCCTGGGCGATATCGCGGATATCCACCAGCAGCAGCGCTTTCGTCGGACAGGTACGCACGCAGGCCGGTCCCTGCTCATCGAAATGGCACAGATCGCATTTCACGGCGATAGCGCGCACGCCGGGCACCCAGTCGAGCAACGAACTGACGCGAGCTGGCGCCGGGGGCGCAGCGGGCGCCATCGGGGTATTGGCGTTGGCCGGAATATCGAGCGCACGGCTGCCGGAAAATTCAATCGCCCCGAACGGGCAGGCAATGGCGCACAGCTTGCAGCTTACGCACAGGCTTTCATTCAGCTGAACCGCGCCATCGACGCGATTGATAGCATTAACCGGACACACCGCGGCGCAGGGGGCATCTTCGCAGTGGTGGCACATTTGCGGCGCCGATTCTTTTTCATTACGCATGACCTGCAGTCGCGGCATGGCCTGCAGGCCGTGCTGGCGATGCGTTTCTGAGCAGGCGGCTTCGCAGGTGCGGCAGCCGATACAGACGGTGGAGTCAGCAATTACAAAACGGTTCACCGGGCAATCCTCGGGTGAAAGTCATTTTTGACGAAATCAGGGAGTTCAGCTGTCATTTTCGACACCTGTCGACACCTTACGATTAATGGGCCAGCGCCAGATGGCTTAAATCCACCGGCTGGTCGTGTTCCATGGCGTCATACAGACGGTCATAGACGCTGGCAATAATGGCCAGATAATGTTCCAGCACCTGTTCGCGCGAACGGTTGCTGAACCGGCCGTCAACGGTGCCGTCGGATGCCAGCGTTGCCTGAGCAATCAAGCGTTTATCTTCACCATTGCGCGTTTCGACGTAGTACTCGATGGTATGGTTGTTGAACCCTTCCGCCAGCGCGACATACACCTGAAAATGTTCAAACAGGACGAAGCACAGCTCTTTATCCGGCGCACAGCTCATCGCATGATGCAAACGCGCTTTTGACAGGGTGATTCCCTGAACCAGCGAATTGCAGTACTGACGCCACTGATCCTGATAGCGACGGTGACGGTCGGCGATGTAGTCCGCCTTTTCACTTATTTCCCAAATAGTCATCTCGGTGTCCCCGGTTGCATGAGATGCACCGTACAAGCATTTTCCATGCCAAACTTTAATTAATTGATATTTAATGATTTTAATAAAAGACCCACGCCGTACTGACATGTCGATGACATCCGTCAGCTGTCGTCATCGACAGTTCATCCGACAGTAGCGATGACCTGGCATCGTTATTGCATATATGGCCCATCGCGATACGGAGGCGACCATGCACGAAATCACTCTTAGCCAGCGGGCGCTGGAAATTATTGAACAGCAGGCGCAGCAGGCCGGCGCGCGTCGGGTGACCGGCGTGTGGCTGAAGGTCGGCGCATTTTCCTGCGTGGAAACCAGCGCATTGACCTTCTGTTTTGAACTGGTGTGCCGTGGCACGCTGGCGGAAGGCTGCGAACTGCATATTGCCGAACAACAGGCCGAATGCTGGTGTGAATCCTGCCAGCAGTACGTGCATCTCATCTCGCAGCACGTGCGGCGCTGCCCGCAGTGCCAGAGCGACACCTTACAAATCGTCGCCGACGACGGCTTACAGATCCAACGAATAGAAGTGAACCCCGACTGATTCGGGTTGTTTCCGACGAGACCAAAACAACGTGAACGATGACGGGACAGATCAGGAGTAAACTATGTGTACCACTTGCGGCTGTGGGGAAGGCAACCTTTATATCGAAGGTGATGAGCATAACCCCCACTCGGCGTTTCGCAGCGCCCCCTTCGCGCCAGCCCCGCGCCAGACCATGACAATTACCGGCATCAAAACCGATAGCTTCTCCCCCACCCGCTCAGAGAGTGGCGACCTGCACTACGGCCACGGCGAGGCAGGAACCCACGCGCCGGGCCAGAGCCAGCGCCGGATGCTCGAGGTGGAAATCGACGTGCTGGATAAAAACAACCGTCTGGCGGCCCGCAACCGCGCACGCTTTGCCGCGCGCGGCCAGCTGGTGCTGAACCTGGTCTCCAGCCCCGGTTCCGGCAAAACCACGCTGCTGAGTGAAACCCTGCTGCGGCTGAAAGGAAAAACCGCCTGCGCGGTCATCGAAGGCGACCAGCAGACGGTCAACGACGCCGCGCGCATTCGCGCCACCGGCACCCCGGCTATTCAGGTCAATACCGGCAAAGGCTGCCACCTTGATGCGCAGATGATTGCCGATGCCGCCCCGCGTCTGCCGCTGGCGGATCATGGCATTCTGTTTATTGAAAACGTCGGCAACCTGGTGTGCCCGGCGAGCTTCGACCTCGGCGAACGTCACAAGGTGGCGGTGCTGTCGGTCACCGAAGGCGAAGATAAGCCGCTGAAGTATCCGCATATGTTCGCCGCCGCCAGCCTGATGCTGCTAAATAAAATCGACCTGCTGCCGTACCTCAACTTTGATGTTGCGAAGTGCCTTGCCTGCGCGCGCGAGGTCAATCCCGATATTGAGATCATTATGCTGTCCGCCACCAGCGGCGAAGGCATGGATAAATGGCTCAGCTGGCTGGAGGCGCAAACATGTGCATAGGCATTCCGGGGCAAATCTGCGCCATTGACGGCCATCTGGCGAAGGTCGAAGTGTGCGGCATCCAGCGCGAAGTCGATCTGACGCTGGTGGGAAGCGTGGATGAACGGAGGCAGCCGCGCCTCGGCCAGTGGGTACTGGTCCACGTGGGCTTCGCCATGAGCATCATTAATGAAGCGCAAGCCCGCGATACCCTTGAGGCATTGCAAAATATGTTTGACGTCGAGCCTGACGTGGGCGCGCTGCTGTACGGCGAGGAGCGATAATGCGTTTTGTTGATGAATATCGCGCGCCGGAGCAGGTGATGCAGCTGGTTGAGCATCTTCAGGCGCGCGCGCATCTGCTGCCTCATACCGCCGGGCATCCGCTGCGCATTATGGAGGTGTGCGGCGGCCATACGCACGCCATCTTTAAATTCGGTCTCGACCAGCTGCTGCCGGAGAATATCGAATTTATTCACGGCCCCGGCTGCCCGGTCTGCGTCCTGCCGATGGGACGAATCGACACCTGTATCGATATCGCCAGCCGCCCGGGGGTGATTTTCTGCACCTTCGGCGACGCCATGCGCGTGCCCGGTAAAAACGGCTCCTTGCTGCAGGCGAAATCCCGCGGTGCCGATGTGCGAATCGTCTATTCGCCGATGGATGCGCTGAAGCTGGCGCAGCAGAACCCGCAACGGGAAGTGGTGTTCTTCGGCCTCGGTTTTGAAACCACCATGCCCGCTACCGCGCTGACGCTGCGTCAGGCTCGCGAGCGCAACGTGGATAACTTCTTCTTTTTTTGTCAGCACATCACCCTGCTCCCGACCCTGCGCAGTCTGCTCGACCAGCCTGATAACAGCATCGATGCCTTTCTTGCTCCGGGCCATGTCAGTATGGTCATCGGCACCGAGGCCTACGGATTTATCGCCAGCGACTACCGACGTCCTTTAGTGGTGGCTGGTTTCGAACCTCTTGATCTACTGCAAGGCGCGGTGATGCTGGTTGAGCAGACAATAGCGCAGCGCAGCGAGGTCGAAAATCAGTACCGCCGCGTGGTGCCTGATGCAGGCAACCCGCTGGCGCAATCGGCGATTGCCGACGTTTTTTGCCTGTCCGGCGATAGCGAGTGGCGTGGGCTGGGGGTCATTAACAACTCCGGCGTGCGCCTGACGCCCGCCTATCAGCGCTTTGACGCTGAAGCCCATTTTCAGCCGGCACCGCAGCGCGTCTGCGACGATCCGCGCGCGCGCTGTGGCGATGTGCTGACCGGCCGCTGTAAGCCGCATCAGTGCCCGCTGTTTGGGCAAGTCTGTAACCCACAAAGCGCGTTTGGCGCGCTGATGGTCTCATCAGAAGGCGCTTGCGCCGCCTGGTATCAATATCGCAGTCAGGAAAATGAAGTATGAAAAGCGTCCAGTTAGCGCACGGTAGCGGGGGTCAGGCAATGCAGCAGCTGATCGCCTCCCTGTTTATGCAGGCTTTCGCCAACCCGTGGCTGGCGGAGCAGGAAGATCAAGCGCGTCTCGATCTGGCACAACTGACCGCTCAGGGCGATCGTCTCGCCTTCTCCACCGACAGCTACGTTATCGATCCGCTGTTTTTCCCCGGCGGCGACATCGGCAAGCTGGCAGTATGCGGCACCGCCAACGACGTGGCGGTCAGCGGCGCTCTGCCGCGCTACCTCTCCTGCGGATTTATCCTCGAAGAGGGGCTGGAGATGGCCACGCTGGAACGCGTGGTCAACAGCATGGCCCGTACCGCGCAGGCCGCAGAGATAGCCATCGTCACCGGCGATACCAAAGTCGTGCCGCGCGGCGCGGCGGATAAACTGTTTATTAATACCGCCGGGATCGGCGCTATTCCGGCGGGTATTCGCTGGGGGGCGCAGCAGATTGCTCCCGGCGACGTGCTGCTGGTCAGCGGCACGCTGGGCGACCACGGCGCCACCATTCTCAACCTCCGCGAACAGCTGGGACTGGACGGCGCGCTGTCCAGCGACTGCGCGGTGCTGACGCCCTTAATTCAGACGCTGTGCGCTATTCCCGGCATTAAAGCGCTGCGCGATGCGACCCGCGGCGGAGTGAACGCCGTGGCTCATGAATTTGCTGCCGCCAGCGGCTGCGGTATTGAGCTGCACGAACAAAAGCTGCCGGTGAACGAGACCGTGCGCGGGGTGTGCGAACTGTTAGGCCTGGACGCGCTTAACTTCGCCAATGAAGGCAAGCTGGTGATTGTTGTTGCCCGGGAAGCGGCTGAGGCCGCGCTGGCGCAGCTTCAAAGCCATCCGCTTGGCCGCCGCGCCGCGATTATCGGCGACGTGGTCGAGCGTGCCGGGGTGCGTACGATCGGCCTGTACGGCGTGAAGCGGACGCTGGACCTTCCCCACGCCGAGCCGCTGCCGCGGATTTGTTAACGGGGCGGGTTCCCGGATTGCAGCTGACGCCTTATCCGGGCTACCGGCTGCCGCGGATTTGTTAACGGGACGGGTTCCCGGATTGCGGCTGGCGCCTTATCCGGGCTACCGGCTGCGGCGGATTTGTTAACGGGGCGGGTTCCCGGATTGCGGCTGACGCCTTATCCGGGCTACCGGCTGCCGCGGATTTGTTAACGGGACGGGTTC
>NZ_PIBO01000058.1:0-22849 GCF_002806725.1 Raoultella sp. T31 | reverse complement strand
TTGCCCTGATTGTGGTTATTATGGTGCATATTTACGCCGCCCTGTGGGTGAAAGGCACCATTACCGCGATGGTGGAGGGCTGGGTGACCAAAACATGGGCGAAGAAACATCATCCCCGCTGGTACCGGGAAGTTCGCCAGAAACAGGAAAAGAAGACTGAATGAGTATTCGCATAATCCCGCAAGATGAGCTGGGTTCGAGCGAGAAACGTACGGCGGAGTACATTCCGCCGTTACTGTTTCCCAGGCTGAAAAATCTTTATAACCGTCGGGCCGATCGTCTGCGCGAACTGGCACAGAACAACCCGCTGGGCGACTACCTGCGCTTTGCTGCGCTCATTGCACACGCCCAGGAAGTGGTGCTCTATGACCATCCGCTACAGATGGATCTGACCGCCCGCCTCAAAGAAGCGAACGAGCAGGGCAAACCGCCGCTGGATATTCACGTGCTGCCGCGCGACAAGCACTGGCACAAGCTCCTGCATTCGCTGATTGCCGAGCTCAAGCCAGAGATGAGTGGCCCGGCGCTGGCGGTCATCGAAAACCTCGAAAAAGCCTCTGAGCAGGAGCTGGAGCTGATGGCAAGCGCCCTGTTCGCTTCCGACTTTGCCTCGGTCAGTAGCGACAAAGCGCCGTTTATCTGGGCTGCGCTGTCGCTCTACTGGGCGCAGATGGCCAACCTGATCCCCGGCAAGGCGCGCGCCGAGTATGGCGAACAGCGTCAGTATTGCCCGGTCTGCGGTTCAATGCCGGTATCCAGCATGGTGCAAATTGGCACCACGCAGGGCTTGCGCTACCTGCACTGCAACCTGTGCGAAACCGAATGGCACGTCGTGCGCGTGAAGTGCAGCAACTGCGAGCAGAGCCGGGATTTACATTACTGGTCTCTGGACAACGAGCAGGCGGCCATTAAGGCCGAAAGCTGCGGTGACTGCGGGACTTACCTGAAGATTCTGTACCAGGAAAAAGATCCGCAAGTGGAAGCCGTGGCCGACGATCTCGCCTCGCTGGTGCTGGATGCCCGCATGGAGCAGGAAGGCTTCGCCAGAAGTTCGATTAACCCGTTTATGTTCCCGGGTGAAGGGGAGTAAATCCCCCCATATTGCCGGGTAATCCACGTTGCCCGGCACTCGCCAAAACCTGATACGCGCGCACCTCAGCAGAGGAAGGCCTTCGCTTTAGCATGCCCTTCTCCCGTCCCCGATGCTCATTTTCTACAAAAAAAACCTTTTCTATCGACGGCAACCCAGGCTATAACACTGTATATCCATACAGACCAAAGGAATATAATGATGGCACTGGAACACGGTATTGCCCGGCTGGTTGAGGAGTTTATCGCCGCAGGGCGCCCCTCTTCGCGAGAGCGAAATATTGATGACCGGAGGGCAGGTTATGTTGCCAGTGCGGTACTGGCAGGAGAAACCGAAACGCGAGTGCAGGTGGATGATGTCATGCTGGAGGGGATGCATTTTCGCGTGGTATCGCCGCAGAATGCGGCCGGTCCGCTGCCCACCGTTATCTACTATCACGGCGGCTGTTTTATCAGCGGCGGTTTCGCCACCCACGATAAACAATTGCGCCAGCTGGCGTATGAAAGCGGCTGCCGGGTCATTGCCGTGCAATACCGGCTGGCTCCCGAGCAGACGTTTCCTGCCGCGCACGATGACGCGGAACAGGGAGCGCAGATTATCCGCCGCCACGCGGAGCCGCTCGGGGTCGATGCCTCGCAAATCACCCTTGCGGGCGATAGCGCGGGGGGGCATCTGGCTCTCGTCACCGCGCTCCGGCTGAAAGCCGCGGGTGGCTGGCAGCCCGCACAGCTGATTCTGATTTACCCCATGCTGGACGCCACCGCGGCTTCGGCAAGCTACGTCAGCAATGGAGAGGATTACATCATCACCCGGGATACGCTGCTGAGCGGTTACGAAATGTACCTGCCCGCAACGGAATCGGCACACCCGGAGGCCAGCCCGCTGTGGCGAGACGACTTCAGCGGCCTGCCGCCGGTGCATATCCTCACCGCCGAATATGACCCGCTGCGTGATGAGGGTGAAGCGCTGTATCAGCGAATGATCGAGCAAAGCGTGGTCTGTACCTGCCAGCGCTATGCTGGCGTGATTCACGGTTTCTTTCAGCTGGGTGGCATCAGTCTGGCGGCTCGCCATGCCATGGGCGATATCGCCTGGCGAATCCGTTCACCAGGTCGGTCGATATAATCAGCGCGCCGGGAATTACTCTTCTTCGTTCCCGCCCTCTTCATACGAACCAAACGGCTTCGCGGGCAGAACGATGTAAATGCCTTCAAAAATAGCGCCCAGATTCTCGCCGCCAAACAACTCAACCTGCAGCTGTACGCGGGCTTTGCGCCCGCGTGCCAGGCGGTCGAGATCGCCGCTGAGCGAGCCCAGATCGGCCACCGCGCTCGGGCGGCCGCTAATCGGCTGGCTGTAACGGATATGGGCATCGGCGAGAATAATCGTGCCGCCCAGATGCTGCTCGCGCAGCATCAGCCAGATAAGCCCCCAGCCGGTCAGCGTCGCCAGGGAAAACAGACTTCCGGCAAACAGCGTATGGTGCGGATTCTGGTTACCGGCTTCAGGCATGGTGGTGATGAAGTTTTTGCCGGTGTACTGCTGAATACGCACACCCATTTTTTCGCTGAGCGGAATATGCTGATACCAGGCCTGCTGCAGCTGCCCGCACCAGTCGCCGCGATGCAGAATATCGTCCAGCGAGGCGATTGGCTTAATCATCAGGAAGTGGCGGATCGGCGTGGTGGTCGGCGTGGTAATTTCGCCCTGGTTAACAAAACCGAGCTTGGCAAAGAAATCCATCGCGTCTTCGCGAGCGCTACAGGTCACGCGCTTAACGCCCTCCTGACGGGCGACGGACTCCAGCGTCATCGCCATCAGCGTCCCCAAGCCTTTATCCTGCACCGAGGGATGTACGGCCATAAAGCGAATAGAGGCTTCGTTCTCCGCGTTTATATACAGCCGCCCGACGGCAACCAGGTTGCCTTCTTCATCCACGACCATCTGGTGATGCGCCATCGCATCCCAGGCGTCACGCTCCGATCCTTTGGGCTGATGGAGCGGCTTGCGCAACATCTCCCAACGGAACTGATAGTAGCTCTCGAGTTCGTCTTCTGTTTGCGGTACACGAAGGTGATACATAGCCGTACTCTCTTTTGTTACCCGCAGCCGGCCCGGAAGCTGGCTCATACCTGCAACCAAAAGGTCACAGGACCATCATTCACCAGTGAGACCTGCATATCCGCAGCGAATCTCCCGGTTTGGGTGTTCATCTCCTGCTGGCGACAGCGACCGACAAAATAGTCATACAGCGCTTCCGCTCTGTCAGGGGCGGCCCCTCTGGAAAAACCCGGTCGCATGCCCCGTTCGGTATCCGCCGCCAGCGTGAACTGTGAGACCACCAGGACGCTGCCGCCGGACTGCCGCACATTGAGGTTCATTTTTCCTTCGCTATCGCTGAAAATACGATAGCCAAGTACGCGCTCGCACAGGCGATTCGCTTTTTGCTCATCATCGTCTTTCTCAACGCCCAACAACACCAGAAGCCCCGGGCCGATTTCCCCCGTCACTTCGCCCTCCACGGTTACGCTTGCACGGGATACGCGTTGAATTAATGCAATCATAGTTATTCTGGTTCTTCTTTTTTAAGTTTGCGGTATTCCTCGAGAGTGACAGTAATTTCTGCCCCAAGCAAGACGATACACCACGTCCAGTACACCCAGACAAACAAAATAGGCACCACGGCTATCACGCCGTAAATCAGCTGGTACGACGGGAAGGTCGTGATATATAAAGCAAACGCTTTTTTGCCCGCCTCAAACAACAGCGCCGCCACCAGCGATCCGATAATTGCATCGCGATTGCGTACCTGGGTCGTCGGTACAATGCTGTAGAGCAACCAAAATGCCGTCCACGATAACATCAGCGGGAAGAGACGCAGCACATCATCAATCACGCTGTTCAGTTCGCTCGCCCAGCGCAACGACAGCAGATAAGAGCTGATGGCCAGACTCGCCCCCGCCAGCAGCGGCCCCAGCGTCAGAATCATCCAGTAAACGGCAAATGAGTAAATTTTGGGCCGGGTACGCGTGCTGCGCCAGATGGTGTTCAGCGCGCTATCAATCGAATACATCAGCAGCAGCGAGGTCACGATCAGCCCAAAGGCGCCGACGGCGGTCATCCGGCTGGAGTTCGCGACAAACTGTTCGATGTATCCCTGAATGACATCCCCTGTCGCCGGGATGAAGTTAGCGAAGATAAAGTGGCGAAGCTGCCCGCTGACCTCGGCAAACATCGGAAACGCCGAGAACAGCGCAAAGACGACGGCGATCAGCGGCACCAGGGAGAGTAACGACACATAGGCGAGATTCCCCGCCAGTGTCGTCATATGGTCTTCATCAATACGCCGCCAGAGCAGTTTTATCCAGGCAATCAGGGGCCGGACGCGGCGCTTTGCTTTTTGATGAACGGTTTTGAGCATAGTTATTTCGCAAAGTAGGCGGGGATGGTCTCCTTTCCGGTTACCAGAATACTGGTTATCCCCAACAGCTTAGCCCCTGCTATATTATCGGCGTTATCGTCAAAAAAGACCGTCTCCTCGGCAGAAAAACCTTCCGACTGCAGGACGCTTTGATAGATTCGCGCCTCGGGTTTACGCATCCCCATCTCCTGGGAAAGATAGATACGATCGGCGGCGGCCCGCACCTGCGGATATTCATCCGGCCAGAAAGTGGTATGCAGACGGTTGGTATTCGACAGAACAACCACGCGGTGCCCCTGCTCGCGCAGCTTTTGCATAATAGCGATGACTTCCGGGCGCAGAGAGACAAAAACGGCCTGCCAGCCGTGGGAAAACTGCTCATAGCTCAGCGGCATATTCATTTCATGGCACATCGCGTGCGCAAAGTCCTCATCGCTAATTTCACCGCGCTCGTGCTGATGGAACGCCTCGCCCATGGTGAAATGCTGCTTGAGCGTCGCGAGCGGGATACGGCTCAAATCGCTCCATGTCCCGAGAACCCGGTTGAAGTCGATGTCGACAATCACATTACCTAAATCAAAGATATAGAGCATTTTTGTCTCCTTGCGCGCCATGAAAGATTAACTGTAGCGGGAAAGGCGGTATTTGACTATGTATGGTTTTTAAACCGGTGTTCAGAACGATTTAGGCTGCCCGATAACGGCTCGCCCCTGGAGAGCCACGCTGCTCACTTTTCCCTTCAGATATCCCGCCACACTCATCACTGACCCAGAGCGCAAAGCGTTACGGAGCCCCCAACCGGTGAACAGCCCCGTCTGACTTTTTGGCCGCGGTTCACCGGTTGGGGTGTCTACAGACAAAAAAACCCCGCCATAAAGGCGGGGTTCGGTATCGACAAGAAGCGAGAATTAATCTTCTTTCGCACCGCGCATTGCGCGTTTACGGTCGTTCTCAGTCAGGTGACGTTTACGGATACGAACGGAAGTTGGGGTCACTTCTACCAGTTCGTCGTCATCGATGAACTCCAGAGCTTGCTCCAGGGTCATCTTAACCGGCGGAACCAGGACCGTTGCTTCGTCAGTACCGGAAGCACGCATGTTGGTCAGTTTCTTACCGGTCAGGCAGTTTACGGTCAGGTCGTTAGAACGACTGTGAATACCGATGATCTGGCCTTCGTAAACTTCAGCACCGTGGCCGAGGAACAGCTTACCGCGGTCCTGCAGGCTGAACAGTGCAAACGCAACCGCTTTACCCTGACCGTTGGAGATCAGTACGCCGTTCTGACGCTGGCCCACATCGCCCGCACGAACGTCGTCGTAGTGGCTGAAAGTGGAGTACAGCAGACCAGTACCGGAGGTCATGGTCATGAACTCAGAACGGAAGCCGATCAGGCCACGGCTTGGGATCACGTAGTCGAGACGTACGCGGCCTTTGCCATCTGGATTCATGTTTTTCAGGTCGCCTTTACGCTCACCCAGAGCCTGCATGACAGAACCCTGATGCTGCTCTTCAACGTCCAGCGTGACGTTTTCGAACGGCTCTTGTTTACGGCCGTCGATTTCGCGGAAGATAACTTTCGGACGGGAAACCGCCATTTCGAAACCTTCACGACGCATATTTTCGATCAGCACAGACAGGTGCAGCTCACCACGACCGGAAACGCGGAATGCATCCGCATCCGGAGTTTCTTCGACGCGCAGCGCCACGTTATGCACCAGCTCTTTATTCAGACGGTCAAGAATCTGACGAGAGGTAACGTACTTACCTTCTTTACCGCAGAACGGAGAGGTGTTAACGCAGAAGAACATGGATACGGTTGGCTCATCGACTGACAGCGCCGGCAGCGCTTCAACATTCTGCGGATCGCAGATGGTATCAGAGATGTTCAGTTCGCCCAGACCGGTGATCGCGATGATATCGCCCGCTTCAGCAATATCGCTGTCGATACGCTCAAGGCCCAGGTGGGTCAGAACTTTACCCACTTTACCGTTACGGGTTTTGCCTTCACTATCAATGATAGTGACCTGCTGGTTTGGCTTCACTTTACCGCGTTTGATGCGGCCGATGCCAATGACGCCAACGTAGTTGTTGTAGTCCAGCTGGGAGATCTGCATCTGCAGCGGGCCATCAAGGTCAACGTTCGGCGCCGGAACACGATCGACGATAGTCTGATACAGCGGAGTCATATCTTCAGCCATATCTTCGTGATCCAGACCCGCAATACCGTTCAGCGCAGAAGCGTAAACGATCGGGAAGTCCAGCTGTTCGTCGGTCGCGTCGAGGTTAACGAACAGGTCGAATACCTGATCGACAACCCAGTCAGGACGCGCGCCAGGACGGTCAACTTTGTTGATGACGACAATCGGCTTCAGGCCATGAGCAAAGGCTTTTTTGGTCACGAAGCGCGTCTGCGGCATCGGGCCGTCAAATGCGTCAACCACCAGCAGCACAGAGTCAACCATGGACATGACACGCTCAACCTCACCTCCGAAGTCGGCGTGCCCAGGGGTATCAACGATGTTGATACGGTAGTCATTCCATTTGATGGCGGTGTTTTTCGCGAGGATAGTAATCCCACGCTCTTTCTCCAAATCGTTGGAGTCCATCACTCGTTCTTGAGTTTCGGCACGCGCATCGAACGTACCGGATTGCTGCAGCAGCTTATCAACCAGGGTAGTTTTACCATGGTCAACGTGCGCGATGATGGCGATATTACGCAAATTTTCGATCACAACTTTGCCTCAGGCATTAGAAATAGCGCGTTATTGTACACGGATTAATCGCAGTACAAAACAGGATCACAAACATCCTCCGCAAACAAGTATTGCAGAGTTTCTTTGTGATCGCTTTCACGGAGCGTTAAAAGGGTTATTCAAGGTCAATTGCACCAAATCAGTGCCCAATGCTCACGCAATTGCACTATATTAGTGCAATGCATTCATAATGGTGCAGCCCTTTTGCACGATGGAGTGCATGATAACGCCTTTTGGGGGCAATTTAAAAGTTGGCACAGATTTCGCTTTATATTTTTTAAGGCAACAACGCCACTTTTCGTAGTTAAAAAGTTTTCGTTTCCACGACGACAATGACCAATCCGGGAGAGTTTAAGTATGTCCGCTGAACACGTTTTGACGATGCTGAACGAGCACGAAGTGAAGTTTGTCGATCTGCGCTTCACCGATACCAAAGGTAAAGAACAGCACGTCACAATTCCTTCTCATCAGGTAAATGCCGAATTCTTCGAAGAAGGCAAAATGTTTGATGGCTCCTCGATTGGTGGCTGGAAAGGTATTAACGAATCTGACATGGTTCTGATGCCGGATGCGACCACTGCGCTGATCGACCCGTTCTATGAAGAACCGACGCTGATCATCCGCTGCGATATCCTGGAACCAGGCACGCTGCAGGGCTACGACCGTGACCCGCGCTCCATCGCAAAACGCGCTGAAGAATACCTGCGCTCTACTGGCATCGCAGACACCGTTCTGTTTGGGCCAGAACCAGAATTCTTCCTGTTCGACGATATCCGTTTCGGCGCCTCTATCTCTGGCTCCCACGTGGCTATCGACGACATCGAAGGCGCATGGAACTCCTCCACCAAATACGAAGGTGGTAACAAAGGTCACCGCCCAGGCGTGAAAGGGGGTTACTTCCCGGTTCCGCCGGTTGACTCCTCTCAGGACATCCGTTCTACCATGTGTATGATCCTGGAAGAAATGGGCCTGGTTGTTGAAGCTCACCACCACGAAGTGGCTACCGCGGGTCAGAACGAAATCGCGACCCGTTTCAACACCATGACCAAAAAAGCGGACGAAATTCAGATCTACAAATACGTTGTGCACAACGTTGCGCACCGTTTCGGTAAAACCGCGACCTTCATGCCGAAACCAATGTTCGGTGACAACGGTTCCGGTATGCACTGCCACATGTCTCTGTCCAAGAACGGCGTTAACCTGTTCTCTGGCGACAAGTATGCAGGTCTGTCTGAACAAGCGCTGTACTACATCGGCGGTGTTATCAAGCACGCTAAAGCGATCAACGCCCTGGCAAACCCGACCACCAACTCCTACAAGCGTCTGGTCCCGGGTTATGAAGCACCGGTCATGCTGGCTTACTCCGCCCGTAACCGTTCCGCTTCCATCCGTATTCCGGTAGTCACCTCGCCGAAAGCACGCCGTATTGAAGTGCGCTTCCCGGACCCGGCGGCTAACCCGTACCTGTGCTTCGCAGCACTGCTGATGGCTGGCCTTGACGGTATTAAGAACAAAATCCATCCGGGCGAAGCGATGGACAAAAACCTGTACGACCTGCCGCCGGAAGAAGCGAAAGAGATCCCACAGGTTGCGGGTTCTCTGGAAGAAGCACTGAACGCGCTGGATGCTGACCGTGAGTTCCTGACGGCTGGCGGCGTGTTCACCAACGACGCTATCGATGCCTACATCGCCCTGCGTATTGAAGAAAACGACCGCGTACGTATGACTCCGCACCCGGTTGAATTCGAACTGTACTACAGCGTCTGATTTTGCTGTAAATCCCCGGTATTCCGTGTTGTGGCGTGGGGTACCGTGGATATTTTGTTGCCGTGGAAACTTTCAGCCCATCTCAGGATGGGCTTTTTTCTCCACCAACACTCTGATCTCATACGCTTTTTACCTATAAAAAGCTATACTGCACTAAAATAGTGCACTCTTTTCAGGAGACTGTCGGATGGCAACAGGCACTCAGCCCGATGCTGGGCAGATCCTTAACTCTTTAATCAACAGTATTTTACTGGTCGATGACGACCTGGCGGTGCATTACGCGAACCCGGCCGCGCAGCAGCTGCTGGCGCAAAGTTCACGTAAGCTCTTTGGCACGCCGCTCCCGGAACTGTTGAGTTATTTTTCCCTGAATATTGACCTGATGCAGGAAAGCCTGCTGGCGGGCCAGGGTTTTACCGACAACGAAGTGACGCTGGTTATCGATGGCCGCTCGCATATCCTGTCTCTGACGGCACAGCGCCTGCCTGAAGGCTATATCCTGCTGGAGATGGCCCCGATGGATAACCAGCGGCGCCTGAGCCAGGAGCAGCTGCAGCACGCCCAGCAAATTGCGGCGCGGGATTTGGTTCGCGGGTTGGCCCATGAGATCAAAAATCCGTTAGGCGGTCTGAGAGGCGCTGCGCAATTGCTGAGTAAAGCGCTGCCTGACCCGGCGTTGATGGAATACACCAACGTGATTATTGAACAGGCCGATCGCTTAAGAAATCTGGTCGATCGCCTGCTGGGGCCGCAGCATCCAGGGATGCACGTGACCGAAAGCATCCATAAGGTTGCCGAACGGGTTGTGAAGCTGGTCTCGATGGAACTGCCGGATAACGTCAGACTGGTCCGCGATTACGACCCGAGCCTGCCGGAGCTCCCTCATGACCCGGACCAGATCGAGCAGGTTCTGCTGAATGTCGTTCGCAACGCGCTACAGGCGCTGGGGCCAGAAGGCGGCGAGATCATCCTGCGCACCCGTACCGCCTTTCAGTTGACGCTGCACGGCGTTCGTTACCGCCTCACCGCGCGTATTGACGTCGAGGACAACGGCCCGGGAATTCCGTCCCATTTACAGGATACGCTGTTCTATCCCATGGTTAGCGGTCGCGAAGGCGGTACCGGTCTGGGGCTCTCCATTGCCCGCAGTCTTATCGATCAGCACTCCGGCAAAATTGAATTTACCAGTTGGCCAGGGCATACCGAATTCTCGGTGTACCTGCCTATTCGGAAGTAGAGGTGTTTATGCAACGAGGGATAGCCTGGATCGTTGATGACGATAGCTCCATCCGTTGGGTGCTTGAACGCGCGCTCACCGGAGCAGGCTTAAGTTGTACAACGTTTGAAAACGGCAACGAGGTGCTTGATGCACTCACCACCAAAACCCCGGATGTACTGTTATCAGATATCCGGATGCCGGGAATGGATGGGTTGGCGTTACTGAAACAAATTAAACAGCGTCACCCCATGCTTCCGGTCATCATAATGACCGCGCATTCGGATCTGGACGCGGCGGTCAGCGCCTATCAGCAAGGCGCCTTTGACTATCTGCCCAAACCTTTTGATATTGATGAAGCGGTCGCCCTGGTCGATCGCGCGATCAGCCACTATCAGGAACAGCAGCAGCCGCGCAATATCACGATAACCAGCCCGACGGCCGATATCATCGGCGAAGCGCCGGCGATGCAGGACGTCTTTCGCATCATCGGCCGCCTGTCGCGTTCATCGATCAGCGTATTGATCAACGGCGAATCCGGTACCGGTAAAGAGCTGGTCGCGCACGCCTTGCATCGCCATAGCCCGCGGGCAAAAGCGCCATTTATCGCACTGAATATGGCTGCTATCCCAAAAGACCTGATCGAATCTGAACTTTTCGGTCACGAAAAAGGGGCGTTTACCGGCGCCAATACCGTGCGTCAGGGACGTTTTGAGCAGGCTGACGGCGGGACTCTGTTCCTCGATGAGATCGGCGATATGCCGCTCGATGTGCAGACGCGCCTGCTGCGCGTTCTGGCCGATGGCCAGTTCTATCGTGTTGGCGGCTATGCGCCGGTGAAGGTAGACGTGCGCATTATTGCCGCCACCCACCAGAACCTTGAGCAGCGCGTACAGGAAGGGAAGTTCCGTGAGGACCTGTTCCATCGCCTGAACGTGATTCGCGTTCATCTGCCGCCGCTGCGCGAGCGCCGCGAGGATATTCCCCGCCTGGCGCGGCATTTCCTGCAAATTGCCGCCCGCGAACTGGGGGTCGAAGCCAAGCAGCTCCATCCGGAGACGGAAACCGCGCTAACCCGTTTAGCCTGGCCCGGTAACGTCCGCCAGCTGGAGAACACCTGCCGCTGGCTGACGGTGATGGCAGCAGGCCAGGAGGTTCTGACGCAGGATCTTCCCAGCGAACTGTTTGAAACCGCGATTCCCGATAGCCCGACGCATATGCAGCCGGACAGCTGGGCAACGTTACTGGGACAGTGGGCCGATCGCGCCCTGCGTTCCGGTCATCAAAACCTGCTTTCGGAAGCGCAGCCGGAGATGGAGCGGACGCTGCTCACGACCGCCCTGCGTCATACGCAAGGGCATAAGCAGGAGGCCGCACGTCTGCTGGGGTGGGGACGTAATACGCTAACGCGCAAGCTGAAAGAGTTAGGAATGGAGTAAACGTCATGCCCGGTGGCGCTATGCTTACCGGGCCTGCAGAATCCGTAGGCCGGGCAAACGAAGTGCCGCCCGGCATGACAGAGTTAAATGACGCGGGAGAACTGCTGCATCCGCGCTTTCTGACGCAGATAGGCATCAAAGCACATGCAGATGTTGCGAATCAGCAGACGGCCTTTTGCCGTCACCTGAATACCCTTATCATCCACATCCACCAGCCCATCTTTTGCCAGCGGTGCCAGCAGCGCCAGATCGTCGGCAAAATAACGCTGGAAATCCAGTTGCCACCGCGTTTCTACCGCAGAAAAATCGAGATGGAACTGGCAAATCAGCGCCTTAATAACGTCACGGCGAATACAGTCATCGTGGGTCAGCGCGATGCCGCGCCACAGCGCATCTCCGGTTTCATCAACCTGTTGATAGTAAAGCTTCAGCTCTTTCTGGTTCTGCGCGTAGCAGTCGCCAATCATGCTGATCGCCGACACCCCCATCCCCAGCAGATCGGTATCGCCCTGGGTGGTGTAACCCTGGAAATTGCGGTGCAGGACGCCGTCGCGCTGAGCAATGGCCAGCTCATCATCCGGGCGGGCAAAATGATCCATACCGATAAACTGATAGCCGGCGTTGGTGAGTGAGGCAATGGTCTCTTGCAGAATATCCAGCTTCTGTTCTGCCGAAGGCAGGTCGGCATCTTTGATTTTACGCTGAGCGGCGAAGAGCGTCGGCAGATGCGCATAGTTAAATACGCTCAGGCGATCGGGGTTGAGCTCGGCTACTTTTTGCAGCGTAAACGCAAAACTCTCCGGCGTTTGCTTCGGCAGACCGTAAATCAAATCGATATTCGTCGAGGTAAAACCAATCTCACGAGCATGGTTGAGCAGGGCAAAGATAAACGCCTCATCCTGCTCGCGGTTAACCAGCCGCTGAACCTCTTTATTGAAATCCTGTACCCCCATACTCAGCCGGTTGAAGCCTTCCGATCGGAGATGATCCAGGACATCCAGCTCAATTTCACGCGGATCGACTTCAATCGAGATCTCTGCATCAGCGTTAAAATTGAAATGGCTGCGCAGCAAATGCATTAAGCGGCTGATTTGCGCTTTATTCAGGTAAGTGGGGGTACCGCCGCCCCAGTGCAGCTGGTTCACCTGACGCCCGGCAAAGAGCGGCGCGCGATGAATAATTTCCTGCTGCAGAACATCCAGATACTGGTCGGCTTTATGCTGCTGGCGAGTCACAATTTTGTTGCAGCCACAGAAATAACAGAGCTTGTGACAAAACGGAATATGCACATACAGCGATAGCGGACGCTGCGGGTAGCGAGCTACCGCCTCGTCAAATTCTGCCGCACCGAACTCAGGAGAAAACTCCAGCGCGGTGGGGTATGAGGTATAACGTGGCCCCGAATAATTATATTTCTGGATCAGGGCCAGATCCCAGTCGATTAACTGCACAGACATGCTCACTCCTTCCGATGGTGCCGTCGGCGGGTACGCCGCCCCGGCCCAACCGCACCTCGGGTAATGAGCCGGTTGCGCAGCCATTTCTGACGCCGCGACAACCGTCGTAGTTTAACGAATAACCACAGCAGATAACATACAACCAAAAGGGTTATAAGCAGGACCGGGAATCCGATTGAGTGCAAACGTTAGTTTCCACCCTTCAGCAGACGCATCATATCTTCCTGGCGCTCTTCTTCCTCGTCCTCGTCATCATCGTAGGACAGGCCAAGCTGCTGCATCAGCTCATCAATACGATCGAGTTTGGCATCGACCCATGACTGCTCTTCAGCATTCAGGGTGCCCCCCTCTTCCAGACGTTCCAGCAGCGCGTCCAGGCGCTCATCATTTTCCAGCAAATCCAGCTCAGCCTGTGGTGAAAGCATAGGTTTCTCGCTCTTCGGTTTGTGCTGCTTAGTAGCCGGGGTGCTTTCAGTCACGCCCAGCGGAATCGGTTTTTTACTCCCAATACGCGGATCTTGCTGTTGGCTCTGTTTTTTGCCGGATGATGCGGCATCACCGCCGTTTGCGCGACTTCCTGCCGCGTGACCACGATGTTTCTTCTGGCGTTTGCGATCGCGGGATTCCTGGTTCATTTCTTCACGTGTCTTGCGATGCGTTTTGCCACGGGGTACGGATGTCGGTTTTTTCATATAAGTAATCTTCAGATTCGTTTTCTTCAGTATAGAATTGAGGCGGAATCTAGCAGAAAGCAAGCAAAGAAAAAAGGCGACAGATTACTCTGCCGCCTTTTTCCTCACTGACAACCCTTAGCGGGTTCTACTTTCCCTGTTAGCTTACGACGTACCCTGTCTTTCCTTTAGCAAATAACAGTCCCTGTTACATCCCTTTCCTTGTCAAAACGTCTCCAGACGTTTGTCATCCTGACATCACTCCCGGGTCTTCGCCTCCTGGCGCTCCTGACAACTCATCCTGAGTCACTGTCCTGTTGGCTTCCTCGCCTTACCCATTACTCTACCGTTTTCAGCAAATCCTACAACTAACCACAGAATAAAAATGGTTATTCAGGATTGTTCTTTAAATTTAATTGTATGATTTTTAATGTGTTAACACTGCCAGTGCCCTTCGTTTCTCATCGATTGCCTCACCATTGAATGGACAATATCTCACAAAGTGAAGGGCTTTTACTTACGCCGGAGGATGCGGTAAAAACAGCCTTTTTCTGCTGTTCAGGTATAATCCCCGCCATAGCCTTATTTAACGGAGACGACAGTCTTGACTAACTGGAACTATCAACAGACGCATTTTGTCACCAGCGCACCCGATATCCGCCATCTTCCATCCGATACCGGGATCGAAGTTGCTTTTGCTGGTCGCTCAAATGCGGGGAAATCCAGCGCCCTGAATACGCTCACCAACCAGAAAAGCCTGGCGCGTACTTCTAAGACTCCTGGCCGCACCCAGCTAATCAACCTGTTCGAAGTCGCTGAAGGCAAACGCCTGGTCGACCTGCCAGGTTACGGCTACGCTCAGGTGCCGGAAGAGATGAAGATCAAATGGCAGCGCGCGCTAGGTGAATACCTGGAGAAACGCCTGTGCCTGAAAGGACTGGTGGTGCTGATGGATATCCGTCATCCGCTGAAAGACCTCGATCAGCAAATGATCGAATGGGCCGTAGAAAGCGATATCCAGGTTCTGGTTCTGCTCACCAAAGCCGATAAACTGGCCAGCGGCGCACGTAAAGCGCAGGTGAATATGGTGCGTGAAGCGGTTCTTGCCTTTAACGGCGATGTGCAGGTTGAACCCTTCTCTTCGCTGAAAAAATCAGGCGTGGATAAGCTGCGTCAGAAGCTCGACAGCTGGTTTAATGAGATCCCTCCTCAGGAAGAGATCGCCGACGGAGAGTAATCGCCGTTGTTTTCCCGGATAGCGGCGCCTGACGCCTTATCCGGGCCGCATCATCAGCCCATCGCGGCTGGCAAAAAATTTTCTTTCGCGCAATAAAAAACGCCCCGGTCATAAATGACCGGGGCGGCTAAAATATTCAGCCAAATCCGATTACGTGAAGTAAAAGGTCTGAAAGATAGAACATCTTACCTCTGTACCCTACGTCGTTAACTCTACTCTTCTTTTGGTTACGGAGAAAGCACTTTTTGTAGTTTTTTTTCACTCTTTACATAGCAAATTCAAATGATCATCACAAAACGCTATAAGTTATGTTGCTTACTTACAGAAAATCACCTTATCCACTGAATACTTAGTGCGCTTGATCCCAGTTTTCTCCGCTTCCCACTTCCACCAGCAGCGGTACCGCCAGCGTCGTGCTGTTTTCCATCAGTTCGTGCACCTTCTTCGCCACGGCATCAAGATCTTCTTTGTGCACTTCAAAGACCAGTTCATCGTGCACCTGCATGATCATCCGCACCCGCGGCTTCTCGGCCAGCAGCCATTCATCAACGGCGATCATCGCACGCTTGATAATGTCTGCCGCCGTACCCTGCATCGGGGCATTGATCGCCGCACGTTCGGCGCCGGCGCGCCGGGCGCCGTTGCTGGATTTGATGTCCGGAAGGTAGAGGCGACGGCCATCCAGCGTTTCGACATAACCCTGCTCTTTTGCCTGTGCCCGGGTACGCTCCATGTAATCGAGAACGCCCGGATAGCGCTCAAAATAGAGGTCCATATATTTCTGTGCCTCTTTGCGCGGAATATTGAGCTGCCGTGCGAGACCGAATGCGCTCATGCCATAGATCAAACCAAAGTTAATCGCCTTGGCACTTCGACGCTGCTCGCCGCTAACGCTTTCCAGCGGCAGGCCAAAGACCTCTGCCGCCGTCGCGCGGTGGATATCTTTACCTTCTGCAAACGCGGTCAGCAGGCCTTTATCACGCGACAGATGCGCCATAATGCGCAACTCAATTTGCGAGTAGTCGGCAGAGACGATGAGGTAATCCGGCGGCGCGATAAATGCCTGACGAATACGACGCCCTTCTTCGTTACGCACCGGAATGTTCTGCAGGTTAGGATCGGTGGAGGAGAGACGCCCCGTCGCCGTTACCGCCTGGTGATAAGATGTATGCACCCGACCGGTTTTAGGGTTAATCATCAGCGGCAGCTTGTCGGTATATGTCGACTTCAGCTTCGCCAGCCCGCGATATTCCAGAATAACTTTTGGCAGTGGATAATCCAGCGCCAGTTCTTCGAGCACTTCCTCGGAAGTAGAAGGCGCGCCGCCCGGCGTTTTCTTCAGCGGCTTAATACCTTGTTTTTCAAACAAGATAGTCTGCAGCTGCTTGGGGGAAGAGAGATTGAACTCTTCACCCGCGATCTCGTAGGCTTTCTGTTCCAGTTCAAGCAGGCGTTTGGCTATCTCCTGCGAATGGGCATGCAGCACCGCCGGATCGATTTTGACGCCGTTGCGTTCCACGCGAGAAAGCACCGGTACCAGCGGCATCTCTATATGCGTAAAGATGTTCCGCGGACCTTCATGCTGCTGCAGCTTCGGCCACATCTTCAGGTGCAGCTGCAGGGTGACATCCGCATCTTCCGCCGCGTAGCGCCCGGCTTCTTCCAGCGCTATCTGGTTAAAGGTGAGCTGATTTTTACCTTTCCCGGCGATCTCTTCAAAGGTAATCGTTTTATGCTTCAGCCAGCGGTCAGCAAGGCTGTCCATATCATGGCGGCCCGCCACGCTATCAAGAATGTAGGACTCCAGCATGGTGTCAAAAGCGATGCCGCGTAGCTCAATGTCATAGTTCGCCAGAATTCCGCGGTCATATTTCAGGTTTTGCCCAACCTTCAGCAGTTTCTCGTCTTCCAGCAGGGGTTTCAGCAACGTCAGTACGCGTTCACGGGGAATCTGATCAGGTGCATCGAGATAATCATGGGCGACTGGTACATAGGCTGCGACGCCGGGCTCAATGGCAAACGACAGGCCGACCATATTGGCGGAAATGTTATCCAGGCTGTCCGTTTCCGTATCAAACGCCACCAGCGGCGCTTTTTTCAGCTTCTCGATCCATTCGATCAGCGTCTGTTCATCAAGAATAGTGACGTAGTTTTCCGCAGACAGCGTCGCGGCCACCTCGACCTCTTCTTCCGCTACAGCCGATGCTTCTGCCGGTTTTTCGGCTGGCTTAACGCCTTTAGACTGCATCCATTTGCCAGATTCAACATCGGTGATCCAGCGTTTAAATTCATATTTTTTGAACAGCGCCAACAGATCGTCCGCTGCCGGCGGCAGCACGTGCAGCTCTTCACAGCTCAGATCCAGCTCGACGTCGGTTTTAATCGTAGCCAGCTGATACGAGAGGTAGGCTACCTCTTTATTCTGTTCCAGTTTCGCCGCCATCGTTTTGGCGCCGCGGAAGGTCAAACCGGCAATTTTTTCTGGCTCCGCGTACAGCGCATCCAGCCCCCCCAGTCCCTGCAGCAGCGCCTGGGCCGTTTTCTCGCCCACGCCGGGTACGCCTGGAATGTTATCGGAGGAGTCGCCCATCAGCGCCAGGAAGTCAATAATCAGCTCCGGCGGAACGCCGTACTTCGTCACCACTTCATCCGGGCCAAGAATGGTATTGGTCATGGTATTAATCAGGGTAATACCCGGTGTAACCAGCTGCGCCATGTCTTTATCACCGGTACTGATAAGCACCGGACGGCCCGCTTTTTCTGCTTCGCGTGCCAGAGTTCCGATCACATCGTCCGCTTCGACGCCAGGCACAGCCATCAGCGGCAGCCCCATCGCCTTCACCATGGTATGCAACGGTTCGATCTGCGCCCGCAGATCGTCCGGCATCGGCGGACGATGTGATTTATAATGCTCAAACAGTTCGTCACGGAAAGTTTTCCCTTTGGCATCAAAAACCACAACGGCATGAGTGGGTTGATACTGGAGGATCAGGCTGCGCAGCATATTCAGCACGCCATACATAGCGCCTGTCGGTTCGCCGGCGCTGTTAGTCAGCGGCGGGAAAGCGTGATACGCCCGGTAGAGGTAAGAGGAGCCGTCAACGAGGATAAGTGGGTTTTCTGGGATCTGAACCATAATTTCCGTGCCTGTTTATCAGATTATGGCTAAAGGATGCCACAGACAGACCTGAAAACCTGAATTTTTCCCGCATTTCACCAAAAAGATTCGTTGATCCGGTCGATCGTGCGGCAATAATATCTGTGGATAACTTTGTGCATAGTTTTATAAGGATAGCTGTCTGGTCTGAAATAAAATAGCAAAAAACATAATTTAATTTTATTTATCATGAAGTTAATTATCGATCCTGGCTTTTAATACCCTTCTAATGACTCAATGTTCCATGTGGATATAAGATCCGCTGTTTTTTCTGTTCTGGTAAGACCCGTCATTTGCTGCGTTTTCTGGTAAAATCAGCCTCTTGCACGGTTTAACTGCGCTCTTTATCAGCCTAACTTTCTGAATAAACTAACTATGTCGAGATTACTCGCTGCGATAACACTTCCGCTGAGTATCGCCCTTACCATCTTAGTCACCATTATCTGTTCCGTACCGATAATCATCGCCGGGCTGATTAAACTTCTTGTGCCCATCCCTGCGGTATGGCGTGCGATTTCCCGTTTCTGCAATTTCATGATGTATTGCTGGTGCGAAGGGTTGGCACTGCTGCTCTACCTGAATCCCAGGCTGACGTGGGACGTGCAAGGTCTTGAGGGACTGAACAAGAAAAACTGGTATCTGCTCATCAGCAATCATCATAGCTGGGCGGATATCGTGGTGCTCTGCGTGTTGTTCCGCAAGCATATTCCGATGAATAAATACTTCCTTAAGCAACAGCTGGCGTGGATACCTTTTATCGGGCTTGCCTGCTGGGCGCTGGATATGCCCTTTATGCGTCGCTATTCACGAGGCTATTTAATTCGCCATCCTGAGCGTCGCGGTAAAGATGTTGAAACGACTCGCCGCTCCTGCGAGAAATTTCGCGCGCATCCAACCACCATCGTCAATTTTGTCGAAGGTTCGCGTTTTACCGAAGACAAGCAGCAGCAAACCCGTTCACCTTATCGCAATTTATTGCCACCGAAGGCCGCAGGTATCGCGATGGCGTTGAACGTGCTTGGTGCGCAGTTCGATAAGCTGTTGAACGTCACGCTTTGCTATCCGGAGAACAACAGGCGGCCATTTTACGATATGTTAAGCGGCCGACTGACGCGCATTGTTGTTCACGTTAATCTCGTTCCCGTGGCGGAAGATCTGCATGGCGACTACGTGAATGACAAAAACTTTAAGCGCCGTTTCCAGCGTTGGTTGAATGAACTGTGGGAAGAGAAAGACAGTCAGTTGACGGAAATTATGCGGACAAAAGGACGCGAAGAGCGTTGAACCTGAGAAGAATGCCACCTTCACAGGTGATTTAAGAGGGATATTAAAAAGCCGGTCAGTGACCGGCTTTTTTTTACTTCTTCTCAACCAACTGCTTAACGCTATCCGCATACTGGGCGACAAAGGCGTCCATATTGCTGGTATCCATTCCCTGCGGGTTCAGCTGATATTTGCCGTCGACATACATGGCCGGTACGCCCTGCAGCTGGAAGTCAGCAGCCGCTTTTTCCTGCTGAGCAACCAGGGATTTCACCACAAAGCTGTTCCATGCCGCATCGTAGTCTTCGCCTTTCACGCCAGCGTCAACGAAGACTTTACGAATATCCGCCACGGTCTGCACGGTCTGGGTTTTCTGCACCGCTTCAAACATCGGCACAGTGATCTTATCTTCAACGCCCAGCGCCATCGCAACGGCCCATGCCTGGGTTAAGTCTTTACCCAAAGGCCCGAGGAATTCAACGTGGTACTTGGTCATTTTGACGCCTTCCGGCAGCTTTTTCTTCACGTTATCAGAAACGTGCAGCACTTCTTCAAACTGATAGCAGTGCGGGCAGTAGAACGAGAAGAACTCAAGAACCTGAGGCGCGCCGGCGACGGGCTTATCGAGGGTGATGTACTGCTTACCGTCGGCTATCTGGGCAGCAGAAGCACTAAAAGCCAGAATCATACCAGCCAGCGCCAGCCAAATTTTTTTCATGTTTACGTCTCTCCTGGAAATATCTAATTAATACATTGGCGTTAACTGAAGAGGGGGTTCTTGCAGAACCTTCACCTGCTCAAGAAAAGTTGCTGTCTGCCCCCGCCAGTAATCTTCCCCGGTAAGCCAGGGGAAATTAACAGGGAAAGCAGGATCGTCCCAGCGCCTGAGCAACCATGCCAGATAATAAACTAACCGCATGGCGCGTAAAGGTTCGATAAGGGCGATTTCGTCTGAATTAAACGGACTGAATTCTTCATAAGCTTCAACGATCATCTCCAGCTGCATGCGCTGCTCGGCTTTATCACCGTTCAGCAGCATCCAGAGATCCTGGATGGCCGGACCGTTGCGGGCATCATCTAAATCGACAAAAAGCGGACCATCGCGCCAGAGAATATTACCGGCATGGCAATCACCGTGCAGGCGCAGAACGTCCGCGTCGCCGTGCCATTGTGCAATAACGGCAGCGATCAGCTTATCTGCGGCGCGGAGGAAATCCTTCTTCAGACCTGAGGGGATCAGCGTTGAGTGTTCAAAAACGTCCCGCGGCGCCAGCAAATACTCATTCACCCCAATCTCAGGGCGCGCGACAAAACGCGATTTACGCCCGGTCTGGTGCAAACGCCCCAGATAACGGCCGACAGACTCCATTTGATCGAGGTTATCAGATTCAAACTGGCGCCCACCTAAGCTGGGGAACACGGCAAAATAGAAGCCCTGGTGCTGATGAAGGGTTCTGTCATTGAAAAACAATGGTGCAGCAACAGGAACGTCATCCTGCTTGAGCTGAAGGGTAAACTGGTGTTCTTCGAGGATCTGTTCGGCAGACCAACGTTCAGGACGATAGAACTTCACCACATAGCGATGGCGGTCTTCGTCCTGAAACTGGTAAACGCGGTTTTCATAGCTGTTGAGCGGCGTGAGCCCGGAGTCCACCCGCATCCCCAGATCGAATAGCCCATCAATGATGGTATCCGGGTTTAGCGTCTGAAAATTAAAAGCCTTATCGTGCATCCTGACATCCGATAAACTTAGGAGTAGTTCAGGATATCATCTCATAACTCGTTCCGCGGCAGCACTTACAACCTTTTACTCTTTGATGACGCCGCGCGCGCGCAATAAGGCCGTTTTGAAATCCTCTTCGTAATCCTTCTGAATACCAGGAATAACGGCCTCTTTTGCCGAATCACGCATTTTCAGATGATAAATCAGGATATCGTCGGAAAGATCGGCCAGTTCGCCGGCGTAACCGGCCTCTTTTGCGAGTTTCTGCAAAAATTGCATCAGGTTCAGCTCCGGCTCTTTCTGCCAGGCTGGCTGGAGGAGTTCAATTACTTCATTCAGACGTTTACATTTCATGGTCATGCTCCTTACTCTTGATAGCGACAAGTTAACAGGGTCAATCCCACAATGAAAGAGGCGATATTGATATGCAAGGCGAGGTCATAACCGGCGTTGTATTAGCAGGCGGAAGGGCCACGCGGATGGGAGGCGCGGATAAGGGATTGCAGCTACTCGACGGTAAGCCATTATGGCACCATGTTGCAGAGGCGCTGTCTCCTCAGGTGACCAACCTGGCTATCAGTGCCAACCGTAATCTGGAACGCTGGTATGAAAGCGGGTATCCGGTGTATTCCGACACTCTCTCTGACTTCCCGGGGCCATTAGCTGGTATGCTATCCGTGATGCAGCAGACAGAGAGCGAATGGTTTCTCTTCTGTCCCTGCGATACCCCCTTTATCCCCTCATTCCTGGCTGAGCGCTTTTTACAGCAAAAAAAGACCGCGCCCGTAGTCTGGGTCTACGACGGAGAACGCGATCATCCCGCCATTGCCCTGATAAATCGATGTGTAATGCCCGATCTGGCGGCATATCTTGCCGCAGGAGAACGACGCGTGATGGCTTTTATGCGCAACAGCGGCGGGCATCGCGTTGATTTCAGCGATGCCCGCCCGGCATTTATTAACGTCAATACCCTTGATGACTTGCAGAGCATACAGGAGCAATCATGATCCCCGTTCTCGCCATTTCCGCCTGGAGTGGTAGCGGTAAGACAACGCTGTTGAAGAAATTAATCCCCGCATTGTGTGCTGCTGGCCTGCGTCCAGGTTTGATCAAACATACCCATCACAATATGGATGTCGATAAACCGGGTAAAGACAGCTATGAATTGCGTAAAGCCGGTGCGGCTCAAACGATTGTCGCCAGTTCACAGCGCTGGGCGCTGATGACGGAAACGCCGGATGCAGAAGAGGTAGATTTGGCCTGGCTGGTTAGCAGGATGGATGCATCAAAACTGGATTTAGTTCTGGTTGAAGGGTTTAAGCATGAGCCGATAGCGAAGATCCTGCTTTTTCGACAACAGAGCGGGCATCGTGTTGAGGAGCTTGTCGTAGATGATTATGTGATTGCGGTGGCCAGCGACACGCCAATAGAGACATCTCTCCCACAGCTAGATTTAAACAATATTCCGCAGATCGTGGCGTTTATTCTACGTTGGTTGGCGGAAGCTTAATGGCAGTGAGTATTTCAGCAAAATTAAGCGCGGCGGATAAATAACGATAAAAACGCAAAAAGCCCATCCTGACGGATGGGCTTTTTACTGATTTGATGCCTGGCAGTTCCCTACTCTCACATGGGGAGACCCCACACTACCATCG